>DATBXG010000078.1:0-2713 GCA_036514415.1 Paraburkholderia sp. | reverse complement strand
GAGGCCGGCGCGGCAACGCCGGCGAATGCGGCGCGCGCGCCCGCGGCGCAGCCAGCCGCCCGCGAGGCGCTCGACCGCAACGCCGGCGCTGCGACGGCGGCTCACTCGCCGAGCACCGCAAATGGGCGCACGGACGGGCATGTCGTGACCGGCACGATCTTGCCGCTGCACGCCGCGCCCGATCTGGCGGCGAGCGCCGTCACGCAGGATGCGCCTGCAGCGGCGCGGTTTGCCCTGAATGTCGCGGCAAACGCGAATACGAACGGTACGACTGGCATCGCGGCAAGCGGCGCCCAGAGCCCGGTGACGGCAAGCGCCGCGCTGCTCGACCCCGCAATGCGTGCGCTCACCGCAACGCCCCCGGCCGCGGGCGTCGCTCGGTCGCCCGCCACCGCCGCGTGGCTCGCCAGCGAATACATCCGCTTCGACTCCCTCGTGGACCGGCTCGACATGCGCCTCGCGGCGCTGCAACGCGCGGAGGACCTGGCGCTTGCCGCCGCGCTCGCCGACTCGGCGCGTTCGGGCGGCCGCGCCCTGCTGCTCCTGATCGTGACGATGCTCGCGGGCGCGACGCTCCTCATCTACACGTTCGGCGCGCGCGAGAGCGCCGCCCGCGAGAAGCTGCGCGCCGTGAGCGGCATGCGTCTGCGCAGCGAGCGCTTCCAGGGACTGTTCGACGCCCACCCGGTGCCCATGTACGTGTTCGACCGCGAGACGTGGCGCTTTCTCGCCGTGAACACCGCCGCGATCCAGCAGTACGGCTACAGCGAGGAGGAATTCCTCACGATGACGATCCGCGACATCCGCCCGACCGAGGACGTCGCGCGTCTCGAGCAGCACCTTTCGCGCTCGGACACGCTCACGCAGAACGTGCGCACGATGGCCGGCATCTGGCACCATCGCCGCCGCGACGGCTCGCTCATCAGCGTGGACATTTCGCATCACTCGCTCACTTTCCTCGGCCGCGACGCCGTGTTCGTGCTCGCCGACGACGTGACCGAGCAGATCAAGGCGGAAGCGGAAGCGCAGCGCTCGAACCAGATGCTCGAGTCGGTGATCGACAACATTCCGCAGCGCATCTTCTGGAAGGACGCCGAGTCGCGCTATCTCGGCTGCAACATGACCTTCGCGCGCGACGCGGGCCTCGCGTACCCCGAGCAGATCATCGGCAAATCCGACGACGATCTGCCGTGGCGCGCGTATGCCGGCGAGATGCGCGAGCAGGACCGCGAGGTGATCGACTCCGGCCTGCCGCGCATCAACTACGAGGACGACCGCACGATCGACGGCCTGCACCGCACGACGCTCACGAGCAAGCTGCCGCTGCTCGACGGCGACGGCCGCGTGATCGGCGTGCTCGGCTCGTACTCGGACACCACCGAAAGCAAGCGCGCCGACCTCGCGCTGCGCCTGCAAAGCCGTGCGCTCGACGCCTGCGTCAACGCGATTCTCATCACCGCGCCGGGGCCGGGCGGCAGCAACCTGATCGAGTACGCGAATCCGGCGTTCCGCCGCATCACGGGTTTCGATCCGACCGAAGTGATCGGCCAGGACTGCCGCCTCCTGCAGCGCGACGACCGCGACCAGGACGGCCTCATCGCGATCCGCAAGGCGCTGCTATCCAACCGCGAGGTGAGCGCCGTGCTGCGCAACTATCGCAAGGACGGCGCGCTCTTCTGGAACCAGCTGCTGATCGCGCCGGTGCCCGATCTCGATGGGCGCATCACGCATCACATCGGCATCATCAACGACGTGACCGAGCTGATCCGCTACCAGGAGCAGCTCGAATACCAGGCGAACTACGACAGCCTCACGCTGCTACCCAACCGCAACCTGCTGCGCGACCGGCTTCAGCACGCGCTCCTCGCGGCGCAGCGGCATGACACCGGCGTGGCCGTGGTGTTCATCGACCTCGACGGCTTCAAGAACGTCAACGACAGCCTGGGCCACAGCGTGGGCGACCGGCTGCTGGGCGTGGTGGCCGAGCGGCTGCAGCGCTGCACGCGCACGACCGACACGGTCGCGCGCCACGGCGGCGACGAGTTCGTGATCGTGCTCACCGACACCATCGACGAGAAGTCGCTGATCGGCTGGATGGAGCGGGCGCGCGCGCTGATCTCGGAGCCGGTGTGGATCGACGGCACCGAGCTTTACGTGGGCTGCAGCCTCGGCGCGAGCGTGTACCCGCAGGACGGCAACGATGCCGAGACGCTCCTCAAGAAGGCAGACGTCGCGATGTACCGCGCGAAGGACATGGGCCGCAACACATTCCAGTTCTTCCAGCCCGAGATGAACGCAAACGTGGGCGCGCGCCTGAATCTCGAGCGGCGCCTGCGCCGCGCGCTGCGCGACGGCGAGTTCCTGCTGCACTACCAGCCCCAGGTGGAGATCGAGGGCGGGCGCATCGTCGGCATGGAGGCGCTCGTGCGCTGGCGCGATCCCGAGGTGGGGCTCGTCTCGCCGGCGCAGTTCATTCCCGTGGCCGAGGAAAGCGGCCTGATCGGCCCGCTCTCCGACTGGGTGCTGCGCGAGGCGTGCCGGCAGAATCGCGCGTGGCAGCTTGAGGGGCTGCCGCCCGTGCGCGTGTCCGTGAACTTCTCGGCGAAGACGTTCCACCAGCGCGACACCGCGCAACTCGTGAAGGACGTGCTGCACGAAACCGGGCTGGAAGCCTGCTGGCTCGAAATCGAGCTGACCGAGAGCACGCTCATGC
>DATBXG010000077.1:0-4881 GCA_036514415.1 Paraburkholderia sp. | reverse complement strand
GCGCTTACGGCGTGCTCGCATTAAACGGGCACGCCGCGTCCAGCTACGTTACTTGCGGTTCAGGAACGCGAGCAGGTCGGCGTTGACCTGGTCGGCCATCGTCGTGCACATGCCGTGCGGGGCGCCCGGGTAGATCTTGAGCGTCGCGTCCTTGACGATCTTCGCGGAGAGCTTGCCCGCGTCGTCGATCGGCACGATCTGGTCGTCGTCGCCGTGCAGGATCAGCGTGGGCACGTCGAACTTCTCGAGGTCTTCGGTGTAATCGACTTCGGAGAACTCGTGCACGCAGTCATGCAGCGCGAGGATGCCGCCCCACATGCCTTGCTGCCAGAACGAGTCGATCACGCCCTGCGATACCTTCGCGCCGCTGCGGTTGTAACCGTAGAACGGCACGGCCAGGTCCTTGAAGAACTGCGAGCGGTCGTCGATCACGCCCTTGCGGATGCCGTCGAACACGTCCTTGGGCAAACCGCCCGGATTCTTGTCGCTCTTGATCATGATGGGCGGGACCGCGCCGATCAGCACCGCGCCCGCAACGCGTTTCGTGCCGTGGCGGCCGATATAGTGCGCGACTTCGCCGCCGCCCGTGGAGTGGCCAACGAGCGTGGCGTCCGTTACGTCGAGTTCGTCGAGCAGGTCGGCCAGGTCGTCGGCCCAGGTGTCCATGTCATTGCCCCTGGCCGGCTGTTCGGAGCGGCCGTGGCCCCGGCGGTCGTGCGCGATCGTGCGAAAGCCCTTCTGCACGAGAAAGAGCATTTGGGCATCCCATGCATCGGCGGTAAGCGGCCAGCCGTGCGAGAAAACGACGGGCCGGCCGCTGCCCCAATCCTTGTAGTAGATCGACGTGCCATCGCGGGTGGTGAAGGTGCTCATCAGAATCTCTCCAGTTCCGAACTACAGCATCACGAAGCGGGCAGACGCCGACGCGCCGGCGCGTGCGCGCGGCCGTATGCGACGGCGTCCAGGGATGGGCAATGCGGGTGGAACGTGCCGGAACCTGCGCGTCACGAAAAGAGGCAGGGAGGACACGCGGGTCAGTATAGAGAGAACGCTCGAGCGGTGATGCGAGGGTGTGCGGGACAGGGGGCGCCCGGGAATTGTGGAAGCGCTCGCCGGTTGCGTTGAAGGAAGCGAGCCGAGCCGCTGCACGCTTCAGGCATCGTAAAACACGCGATACGCGATAATCGGCCCTTATCGATTCCCGCTTCGACCTGGTATGTCAACGCCTGAACCGGCCCCTTCCGGGCGCGCCTGGTGGGGAGTGCTCGTAATGGCGCTCTCGGCCTTCATTTTCAACACCACCGAGTTCGTACCCGTTGCGCTGCTGAGCGCCATTGGCGACAGCCTGCACATGAAGCCGACCGACGTCGGCCTCATGCTGACGATTTACGCGTGGACCGTGGCCGTGGCGTCGCTTCCGTTGATGCTGCTGACGCGCAACGTCGAGCGCCGCAAGCTGTTGACCGGCATCTTCGCGCTGTTCGTCGTCAGCCACATCGTGACCGGCGTGGCGTGGAACTTCACGGTGCTGATGGCGGGGAGAATCGGCATCGCGTTTGCGCACGCGATATTCTGGTCGATCTCGGTCTCGCTGGTCGTGAGGCTGGCGCCGCCTGGCAACAAGAGCCGCGCGCTCGCCATGCTCGGCATGGGCACGTCGATCGCCATGGTGGCAGGCATTCCGCTTGGGCGCGTGATCAGCGAGTCGCTGGGCTGGCGGCAGGCTTTCCTCGTCATTGCCGGCGCCGCGGCGTTTGCGTTGCTCATGTTGCGCGTGACGCTGCCGGCCTTGCCAAGCCAGCAAACGGGCTCGTTCAGCAGCCTGCCCGTGCTCTTCAGAAAGCCGATGCTGGCCTCGCTCTATCTGCTCACGATACTCGTGATTACCGCGCACTTTACGTCGTACACGTATATCGAGCCGTTCATTCAAACCGTGGGCCACGAGAGCAATCAGCGCATCACCTTTATCCTGATCCTGTTCGGCAGTGCCGGCATTCCCGCTGCCATTTGCTTCAACCGCCTCTATGCGCGCCAGCCGGGGCAATTCCTGCAGGTGTCCGTAGTGGCGTTGTGCGCGTGCCTGCTCGTGCTGTTTCCCGCGGCGCTCAGCATCGTCACGCTGTCCGTTCACACGTTGGCTTGGGGCGGATCGATCGTCTGCTTTGGTCTTGCCATGCAGGCGTGGGTGCTCAAGCTGGCGCCCGAAGCCTCGGACCTCGCCGTATCGATCTATTCCGGTCTCTACAACGTGGGGATCGGCGCGGGTGCGCTGCTTGGCAACCATATTGCCAACGGCTTTGGCGTGTCGTGGGTCGGCACGTTCGGCGGCGTGGTGGGCGTGCTCGGGGCGGCGCTCTGCTGGCTGGCGCTGCGCATGTACGCGAGGGCGCATCTTTCAGATCATTGAGCCGGCACGCTTGCTCGCGGCGTTCACGTTGTCGTGACCGGGTGAGGCGTTTCGCCCTCCGCTGGCGGAAACGTCAGCACCACGGCAAACCCGCCATTGGCGGGAAAAGCGAAACCCACGCGAGCGCCGTGCGCCTTCATTACCTCTTGTACGATCGCGAGCCCGAGGCCGGAGCCCGTGGTGCGCTCCGCGCCTTCCTGACCCAGACGCTCGAATGGGCGCAGCGCCGCTTCCCAGTGTTCGCGCGCGATGCCGCGGCCGTTGTCGGTAACCGTCAGCGTGACGGCGTCACGCGAGGCGTGGACGGTCACGACGATATCGTCGGCCTTGCCATGTAGCAGCGCGTTGTGCAGTACGTTCGAGAGCGCTTCCTGCAAGCTCACGGGGTCGCCCGCAATCCAGACCTGCGGCGCATTGCTTTCGAACGCCACCTTCACGTCGCGCTCGTCGGCGAGCGGAATCGTGCGGCCCAGCACTTCTCTGGCGAGCTTCGCCAGATCCACCCGCTGCAGCGGAACGACTTCCGTGCGATGGATCACCATCGCGTGATTGAGCAACTGGCCGGTGAGCCGGCCGACATCCGAGCAGGTCGCGCGCAAGGCTTCGAGCCGCGCGGCTTGGCGCGCGGGATCGGATTCGGTGCTGAGCAACTCGATCTGCGCATCGAGCCGCGCGATCGGCGTGCGCATCTGGTGCGCGGCGTCGGCGATGAAGCGCTGCATGGCCGTCATGCGTTCCGCGAGCCGGCCGATCAGGCCGTTGATGGCGCCGATCAGCGCGTTGATCTCGCTCGGCGTGTCGTGCGCCACGGGCCGCAGGTCGGCCGGATCGCGCGCCGCGATGATGCGCTCGATCTGCGCGAGCGGGCGCAGGCCGCGCCGGATCGCGAGGCCGCTCGCGACTATGGCGAGCACGCTCATCAGCACGATGAGCGTCCAGACCTTGAGGCTCATGTCGTTCGTGAGCTGCTGCCGCGCATGGGTGGTCTGCGCGACCGTCACGACGGCCCAGCCGGGCGGGTGCGCATCCGGCATGTAGCGCGCGATGGTCGCCGTGCGGACGCGCTCACCCTGATAGCGCCCGTTCGCGAACGCAGGACCTTGCCGCGCGCTCAGGACGCTGGCCGGCCCGGGAAGGTCGCCGTAGCCCGCCACCACGACGCCGCGTGCGTCGACCACCCGGTAGTAGACGACGTCATAGCGCGACAGCGAGGAGAGCGCGGCCACCGGTGGATTGAGCGCGAGCACGCCGCCCTGCACGTAGAGGTTTTCGGCGACCTGAATGGTTGCGCCCGCAAGCAGCTGATCGTAGGCGCGCTCGGAAGCGACGCCCGCGTAGTAGCGCGCAATGCCCGCGAGCGCCGCCGCGCCCGACGCCACGACCAGCGCGATGAAGAGCAGCGTGCGGCCGAGCAGCGTTTTCGGGAACCAGTCAAAGCGCGGCAATTTGATATCCCATGCCGCGCGCCGTGCGGATTTCAACCGAGCTGCCCTGCAGCTTCCTGCGCACGCGCGTGACGTATTGCTCGACGGCATTCGCGCTCGGTTCGTTGCCGTAGCTGAATAGCTGGTTCAGCAGTTCCTCTTTGGGAAAGATGCGCTGCGGGCGGCTGGCGAGGATTTCGAGCAGCGCAAACTCCTGGCGCGAGAGCGAAAGCGGTTTGCCGTCGAGTTCGGCGAGGCGGCTGCTGCGGTCGATCGCGAGACCGCCGAGCCGCACGACATCGTTCGCGTGCCCGCTGTTGCGGCGCAGGAGCGCCTGCACGCGCGCCTCGAGCTCGCGATAGTCGAACGGCTTGACGAGGTAGTCGTCGGCGCCGAGTCCGAGGCCGCTTACGCGGTCGTCGATGGCCGAGCGTGCGGTGAGGAGCAGCACCGGGGTTGCGGAGCCGGCCGCGCGCAGATTGCGCAGGATCGCGAAGCCGTCCATGCCGGGGAGCATGACGTCGAGCACGACGAGGTCGAAGCGCTCGATGCCCAAGAGGCTGTTCGCGGTGGCGCCGTTCGCTTCGAGGTCGACCGCGTGACCGAGGCGCGTGAGGCGGCTCGCGATCGCCGCGCCGATTTCCGCGTCGTCCTCTACCACCAGAATGCGCATGATGCTGTTCCTGCCGAAATCTTCATGGGTGTGATTGCGGGTTTTCCCCGAGGTCTACTATTCGTGTTTCTCAGCATTTTCTCAGACTCGCCCGGTAACCTCGCGAACCATGGAAGATGCAGCGACGTGATTACGACACGAACCCGAGGAGACGGCAAGATGCGATCGAAGTCGTCACGGCGGCCTTCGCCGCGGCGGCGCGCCCTGGTGGCCGCCGGGCTTGGCGCGGCCGCCCTTGGCGTGGCGCTCGCGCCTGCCTGGGTCAGGTCCGCGCCGCGCACGGTGCGCATCTCGAAGGGCTACGGTCTGCTGTATTTGCCGCTGCTCGTCATGGAGAAGGCGCGGCTCTTCGAGCGGCACGCGGCCCGCCAGGGGCT
>DATBXG010000076.1:0-7779 GCA_036514415.1 Paraburkholderia sp. | reverse complement strand
GGGCTTGCTGGGCCTCGCGCCGATCCAGCTTATGCCGCGTGTGCAGGCGCCTCGGCCGGCGTCTTCGCGGGAGCATTGAAGCGGCGCGATTGCTCCCCGCCTTCACACCCCGCGGTTCTCCCTTCACTCACAAGAAGCGCTGTGTCCGCAGCGCCCGCTATCCCAATAAGCGGCGGCTCAGCCGCCGATCATCGTTCCGGCATCCCGCGCCGGCGGCCGCTATCCGCGCCTCGAT
Source organism: Paraburkholderia sp. (assembly GCA_036514415.1). Taxonomy (GTDB): domain Bacteria; phylum Pseudomonadota; class Gammaproteobacteria; order Burkholderiales; family Burkholderiaceae; genus Paraburkholderia. Next base: position 7,544 of record DATBXG010000076.1, on the reverse strand, counting down.
CCCAGAAATCGGAAAAAATGACACCGGAGCGCTTGAAACCGGCGTCTCCTCCCTCAAATTTGGTGACAGTCTAGAAATCAGGAGGTCTCGTTTCAAATGAGAATCGACAAACTCACCACCAAGTTCCAGGAAGCCATCGCCGACGCGCAAAGCCTCGCCGTCGGCCACGATAACCAGTACATCGAACCCGTACACCTGCTGGCTGCGCTCGTCGCGCAGCAGGATGGCTCGGCGCGCTCGCTCATGTCGCGTGCAGGCGTGCAGGTGCAGGCGCTGCAGAACACGCTCAACGACGCCATCAACCGCTTGCCGCAGGTGCGGGGCACCGACGGCAACGTGCAGATTGGCCGCGAGCTCACGGGCCTGCTCAATCAGGCCGACAAGGAAGCGCAGAAGCTCAACGACACGTACATCGCGAGCGAGATGTTCCTGCTGGCCGTTTCCGACGACAAGGGCGAAGCGGGCCGCCTTGCGCGCCAGCACGGCTTGACGCGCAAGGCGCTCGAAGCCGCGATCGTCGCGGTGCGCGGCGGCGCGCAGGTGCACAGCCAGGACGCCGAGAGCCAGCGTGAGGCGCTCAAGAAGTACACCGTCGATCTAACCGAGCGTGCGCGCTCGGGCAAGCTCGACCCCGTGATCGGCCGTGACGACGAAATCCGCCGCTCGATCCAGATCCTGCAACGCCGCACCAAGAACAATCCGGTGCTGATCGGCGAGCCGGGCGTGGGCAAGACGGCGATCGTCGAGGGACTCGCGCAGCGCATCGTCAACGGCGAAGTGCCCGAGACGCTCAAGGGCAAGCGCGTGCTGTCGCTCGACATGGCGGCGCTGCTCGCGGGCGCGAAGTATCGCGGCGAGTTCGAGGAGCGCCTGAAGGCCGTGCTCAACGACATCGCCAAGGACGAAGGGCAGACCATCGTCTTCATCGACGAGATTCACACGATGGTCGGCGCAGGCAAGGCCGAAGGCGCGATGGACGCGGGCAACATGCTCAAGCCCGCGCTGTCGCGCGGCGAACTGCACTGCATCGGCGCGACCACGCTCGACGAATATCGCAAGTACATCGAGAAGGATGCCGCGCTCGAACGCCGCTTCCAGAAGGTGCTCGTCGATGAACCGTCGGTCGAGGCGACCATCGCGATCCTGCGCGGCCTGAAGGAGAAGTACGAGCTGCACCACGGCGTGGAAATCACCGACCCGGCGATCGTCGCGGCGGCTGAGCTCTCGCATCGCTACATCACCGACCGCTTCCTGCCGGACAAGGCCATCGACCTGATCGACGAAGCCGCTTCGAAGATCAAGATGGAAATCGATTCGAAGCCCGAAGCGATGGACAAGCTCGATCGCCGTTTGATCCAGCTGAAGATCGAGCGCGAGGCCGTCAAGAAGGAGAAGGACGAGGCATCGCAAAAGCGTCTGCAGCTGATCGAGGAAGAGATCGACCGGCTGAGTCTCGAATATAAGGACCTCGAAGAGATCTGGACCACCGAGAAGGCCGCGGTGCAGGGCGGCGCGCAGATCAAGGAAGAGATCGACCGCGTGCGTGCGGACATCAATCGCTTCCAGCGCGAAGGCAAGCTCGAGAAGGTCGCGGAACTGCAATACGGCAAGCTGCCGGAGCTGGAAGCGCAGCTCAAGCAGGTCACGCTGGCCGAGGCGAACGAGCAGAGCAACCCCACGCGTCCGCGCCTTCTGCGCACGCTGGTGGGCGCCGAGGAAATCGCGGAAGTCGTGTCGCGTTCGACCGGCATTCCCGTCTCGCGCATGATGCAGGGCGAGCGCGAAAAGCTGCTGCAGATCGAAGAGAAGCTGCACGAGCGTGTGGTGGGCCAGGACGAGGCGATCACCGCCGTTGCCGACGCGATCCGCCGCTCGCGCGCCGGTCTCGCGGACCCGAACCGGCCGTACGGCTCGTTCCTGTTCCTCGGACCGACGGGGGTGGGCAAGACCGAGCTCTGCAAGGCGCTGGCGGGCTTCCTGTTCGATGCGGAGGATCACCTCATCCGCATCGACATGAGCGAGTTCATGGAGAAGCACAGCGTTGCTCGCCTGATCGGCGCGCCGCCGGGCTACGTGGGCTACGAGGAGGGCGGTTATCTGACCGAGGCCGTGCGGCGCAAGCCGTATAGCGTGATCCTGCTCGACGAAGTCGAAAAGGCGCACCCGGACGTGTTCAACGTGCTGCTGCAGGTGCTCGACGACGGCCGCATGACCGACGGCCAGGGCCGCACCGTCGACTTCAAGAACACGGTGATCGTGATGACGTCGAACCTCGGATCGCACCTCATCCAGGCGATGGCGGGCGAGCCCCAGGAAGCCGTCAAGGACGCCGTGTGGAACGAAGTGAAGCAGCAGTTCCGCCCCGAATTCCTGAACCGGATCGACGAGGTCGTGGTGTTCCATGCGCTCGATCGCTCGAACATCGAGTCCATCGCGAAGATCCAGTTGCAGCGTCTGCGCGAGCGTCTGGAGAAGCTCGACATGGAGCTGATGGTGTCGGACGAAGCGCTCGGCCAGATCGCGAAGGTCGGCTACGACCCGCTGTTCGGGGCCCGGCCGCTCAAGCGTGCGATCCAGCAGGAGATCGAGAACCCGGTCGCCAAGCTGATACTCGCGGGCAAGTTCGGGCCGAAGGACGTGATTCCGGTCGGCGTGCACGACGGCAAGTTCGTGTTCGAGCGTGTGGTGCACTAAGGCGCGCATCGGATCCCGGGTCAGGCGCGTGCCGTAAGGGTGCGCTTGCTGATCCGAAACGAAAAAAGGGCAGCGGAGTGATCCGCTGCCCTTTTTTTCATTTGCGTCGCGCTGGTTTCACGCCGCAAGCACCGCTTATGCCTGCTTGTTGCCGCCGCCAAAGAGCGAAGCAAGCCCGCCTAGCGTGCCAAGAACGCTTTCGGCGTTGATCTGGCCGCCCTGGGGCACTTCGCCGTTCGGCGTGCCCGCGTTGACCACGTGCGGCAGCACCTGGGCGAGCAGGCCGCTCACCTGGTCAGGCTGCACGCCGACCTTCTGGGCGAGGCCCGAAACGACGTCCGAGCCGAGCACGTTGTGCAGTTGCTCCGGCGACACAGGCTGGTTCTCGCCGTTGCCGACCCACGACTGCACGATGTCACCGAGGCCGCCTTGCTGGAACTTCTCGATGAGGCCGTTCAGGCCACCGGGCTGGTTGTTGACGAACTCCATCGCCGCGGCGAGGAGCTGGGCCTGGCCGCCGCCTTGCTGTTGCGACTGCGAACCGAGCAGGGAACCGAGGGTATCTAGCAGACTCATGACGATCTCTCTGGATGATGGCCGCGACGGGGGACGCGGCCGGTAAATCGGACGGCGCGCACAAGGCGGCGCCGCGGATCAGGGGCCGGCGCACGGTTCGCGCGCGCCGGACGACGGCGACAATCAGGCGCCGGAAGCGGCCGCATCAGATGCGGCCTTGCTCTTCTTGGACTTCTTGGGCGTTTTCGCCTTCGTATCGGATGCGGTGGCAGGCGCCGCAGCGGCGGAGCCTGCTTCAGGCGCGCTCGCGGCAGCGGCCGCCTTGTCCTTCGTGCTCTTGTGCTTCGACTTGGCCGCCGTCGTGCCCGAGGCGGGTTGCGCGGCGCTCGCGGCCGCCGGTGTCTGCGCCGTCATCGGGTTTGCCGTGGTGGCGGCGGGCGCAGCGGCCGTTGCCGCGGCGCTCTTGCTGCTCTTCGTCGTGGCCGGCTTGCCCGCGGGCGGCGCCGACGAGCCGTTGATCGTCAGTCCCGCGGCTTCGAGGTTCTGCACCGACTTCGGGCCAATGCCCTTGACGCGGTTCACGAGGTCGTCGGCGTCCTTGAACGGGCCGTTCTTCGTGCGTTCGTCGATGATCGCCCTGGCGTGGACGGGGCCAATGCCCTTGACGGATTCGAGGGCGGTTTCGTCGGCGGTGTTGACTTCGACGGCTGCAGCGAGAACGGCGGACAGCGACAGACCAATTGCGAGGAACAGCATCAGCAGCTTCTTGAGCATGGCAATCACTCCATTGAGGGCAATTCGGTTAGCCGGGAACGGACGACGCGTCCTGCCGAGGGGCTGCGGTAAAAGAATAGGACAGTTGGCGTATCCGTGAATCGGGCGCGCTCGATTTATACCGGTCGATTCGTGGCAAGTAAATCGCGCCGCACAATATTTAATACTTCTGTGCATTCTGGCGACGCGAAACCCCGCGAAAAGTCGAGGCGAGCGAGACGGCGCTGTGGGCGCAAACCGGCTCAGGCGCGATGCGGCCCGACGATGCCGAGCTTCGCAATGCGCCGGTACAGCGTCGCGCGCGAGATGCCTAGCGCCTGTGCGGCCGCGTTGGGCCGCCAGCGGTGCGCCGTGAGCGCCGCGATGATGCGCTCGCGCTCGACCTCGGGCGAGAGCGATGCGGCGAGCGGCGCGTATGCCGGGGCGCGGGTTGCGGCGGAAGGGGCAGCTGGCGGCGCGAGCGCAGGCAGGTTCGCGGCGAGATCCGCGCTCAGGTGCCGCGCCTCGACCAGCACGGTGTCGCACACGGCGCATGCGTAGCGCATCGAATTGCGCAGTTGCCGCAGATTGCCGGGCCACGCAAATGCGGCGAGGCGCGCCGCGAGCGTGGCGTCGAGTGCGAGCGGCCGGCCGGCGGCCTGCGCTTCTTCCGCGAACACCGTGTCGATGAGCGTCGCGATGTCATGGCGCTCGCGCAGCGGCGGCAGCGTGAGCACCGCACCGCTCAGGCGATAGTAGAGATCGTCGCGGAACGCGCCCGTGCTGGCCATTTGCGCGAGGTCCCGGTGCGTCGCGCAGATCACGTCGATGTCGACGCGCACCGGCGTTTCGGCGCCGAGCGGAAGCACTTCGCCTTCAGCAAGCACGCGCAGGAGGCGCGTCTGCAGCGCGAGCGGCATGTCGCCGATCTCGTCGAGAAAGAGCGTGCCGCCGTCGGCCATCGCGATCTTGCCGCGCGCGCCGTGGCGGCGCGCGCCCGTGAACGCGCCCGGCGCGTAGCCGAACAGTTCGCTCTCGATCAGCGACTCGGGCAGCGCGCCGCAGTTCACCGCAATGAAAGGCCGGTTGCATCGCGCGCCGGCGTCGTGGATCGCGCGCGCGAACACTTCCTTGCCCGCGCCCGTTTCGCCGAGCAGCAGGACAGGCAGGCGCTTGCCCGCCACACGTTGCGCGATGCGTGCGTTCGCGGCCACGCGCGCGTCGGCGCTGCGCAGGAAGGGGCCGAGCGCACTGCGATCGTATTCGTGCGCGGCGCTGGCGGTTTCGCGCCGCAGCGGCATCGCGCCATGCGCCGCGCCGGGGCTGCCGTGCCCGCCATGTCCGCTGTATGCGCGATGTCCAAGCGGCGCGCGAATGCGCGCGTAAAGCAACGAGCCGTTCGAGCGCAGGCGCAGCGCCGCGATGGTCTCGATGCGCCCGATGTCGCGCAGCTGCACATGCGACGAATCGAAGATCTCGTCGATATGGCGCGGGCCGTCGAGGCACGCAATGCATTCGCGCGCGCGCCGGTTGGCGGCGACCACATTGCCGTTCTCGTCGAAGGCGATCAGCATTTCGGGCTGCGCCTCGACGTAATTGCGGTTCTGGTGCCCAAACAGGATCCAGCATGACGCGAGGTGGTGCAGGAAATAGCCGTCCTCGATGAGCGTCGCGCTCTGGCGCACGAGCTGGTTGACGATGCGCTGGCTCTCGCGATTGTCGGGCGACTGCACAGCCGAGGCGTCGAGCACGCCGATCAGCTCGCCGCCCGGCGCGAAGATCGGCGCGGCGCTGCACGTGAGCGTGGTGAAGGCGGCGCGGAAATGATCGGTCTTGTGCACGGTGATGGGCGCGAGATCCGTCAGTACGTTCGCGATGCCGCAAGTGCCTTCCTCGCTCTCGGACCAGCACGAGCCGATATAGAGCCCCGCGTGCTTGAAGTCGTTGCGGCGCTCGCGGTCGATGCGGTAGTCGATCGTCACGCCGTGACCATCGGTCAGCATCACGCAGTAATCGGCCTCGCGGACCATGTCGTGCAGGCGCGTGAGGCATTGACCCGAGGCGCGCAGGAAGGACTCCTCGCGATCGCGGATCTCGCGCAGCTCGGCGGCGCTCAGCACGCGCGGGCCGATCACGGAGCCGGGATCGAGCTGATAGCGCTCGAACGAGCGCTGCCACGACGAGACGAGGCGCGGCGAATCGGACGGCGCGGGCAGCCGGCCTTCTACGGCGCCGCGCACGCGCTCGGCGTGCCGGGTAGACGCAAGGGCGTAGGGCATGAGCGGTTCCAGACGGTTGCTGGCGGGTAACGTCGCAAAAGCGTCGAATTAGCGTCGGACCGGAAAGCGTTCGGCGGGAGTCTTTTGTAGCACAACCTTTGCGCGCGATCACACCGCAGCGCAGCACGCGAGACGGGTGAGACGATCGTCTCACCCTGCGGCGTCTCGCGTTCCAGCACAGGCCGCAAGGTCGCTCAGGCTTGCGGCGCGGGGCTGCGCGCGCTTTCCTTCGGGGGAATTCGGCGCAGTGCGCCCGGTCTCTTGCGTGCGAGAGACGGCGTTTGAGACGCGCCGCGCGCCGCGAGCGGTGCTGGCGTGGTCGCGCGCAACGGCCTGAGAGGCCCGTCACGCGGACTTCTGCGCGGAGAGCCGTCGTCGTGAGCGTCATTGGCATGACGCTTGCGGAGTCTGCTGGCAAAAGCGGAGCACGGCATTTCACAGTGCGACGCCATCAGGAGACATCACCCGTGACGACGCCCGTGACCGTAGGCGTGATCGCGAATCCCGCATCGGGCCGCGACATCCGCCGTCTCACCTCGCATGCATCCGTCTTTCCCACGGCCGAGAAGGCGAACATGGTCGTGCGCCTGCTCGCGGGCCTGGGCGCGCTCGGCGTCGCACGCGTGCTCACGCTGCGCGACAACACCGGCGTCGCAGCGCTGCTGCTGCGTGCGATCGGGACGCACGCTGCCATTGCCGCGCACGAGCGCTGGCCCGAGGTCGAGTTCGTCGATTTGCCGGTGAGCGACAGCGTCGCCGACACGCACGCCGGCGTCGATCACATGGTGCGCGAGGGGGTCGCGCTCATCGCGGTGCTGGGCGGCGACGGGACCCATCGCGCCGTCGCGGCGCATTGCGGCGCGACACCGCTGCTCGCGCTTTCCACCGGCACCAACAATGCGTTTCCCGAATGGCGTGAAGCCACCGTCGCGGGGCTCGCCGGCGCGCTCGTCGCGACCGGCGCGGTGCCGGCCGAGGCGGCGCTCGCGCGCAACAAGCGGCTCGTCACGCGCTGCGTGGACGGGCCATCGCGCGGGCGCGAAGAAATCGCACTGGTCGATATTTGCGTGGCGCGTCAGCCGTTCATCGGGGCGCGTGCGATATCGGAAAGTTCGGATATCGAAGCACTTTTTCTGACCTTTGCGCCGCCCGACGGCATCGGCCTTTCGTCGATCGGCGGGGCATGGGCGCCGGTGGGTCGCGACGCGGCGCATGGCCTGCACATGACGTTCGCCGAGCCCGGTGCGCCCGGAGGGGCCGGTGCGGGCGTTCCGTTGCTTGCGCCGATTGCGCCGGGCCGCG
>DATBXG010000075.1:0-8227 GCA_036514415.1 Paraburkholderia sp. | reverse complement strand
GGCCGGCCGCCACGAGAGCGGTTTCCAGCGCTTTGCGTACCGGCGTGCCCTCGGGCCAGACGATCCACGGGTAGTGGTACACGTCGTCCCAGCTCACGGAGCGGCGTGCCGCGAGCGGATGCTCGAGACCGCAAACGAAGTTGATGCGCTCGCGATAGAGCACCTCGCCGCACAGCAGCGAATCGGGCGCTTCGCTGGCCGTGCGTCCGACGACGATGTCGAGTTCGCCGCGCTCGAGCTGCGGCATCATCAGATTCATCGTGCTCTCGACGATGCGCACCTGCGCGCGCGGCAATGCCTTGACGAGCCGCGCGACCGCCATCGGCACGGTGTCCGCCGCCGAAACGCCCGAGGTGCCGATGGCCACGAGACCGCTGCCGCCGGCGCGCTGCGCCGCGAGGTCGTCCCGCGCGCTGTCCAGATGACCCGCGATGCGCCGCGCGTGCTCGATGAGCGCCTCACCGTACGAGGTGGGCCGCAAGCCCCGCGCGTGACGCTCGAACAACGGCAGCCCGATGTCTTCCTCCAGCTCCTTGAGCCACTTCGAGAGCGCCGGTTGCGTGGTGTTGAGCGCGGCGGCTGACTGGCTCAGGTTGCCGGTCTCGCCAAGCTTGAGCAGCAATTCCAGATGCCGAAGCCGCAATCGATGGGTCCAGTCTGCCATATGGAGCCTCGCGAGGTATATAGAAAAGTATATGGATGAGATGAATTTACCATTTCACATGGTATGTCACGGTGCCCTATAACTGCAACAGTTGCAGAGTTCGAGACATGGCCGCGGCGCCCCTCCGCGGCGCCCAACAAGTGAGGAGACAACGAATGTCAGCTACGGCCCGGAACGAGATGCGCGCCGCCTATTACGAGCGCATTGCGCGCCAGCATCTTTCCCCGCTGTGGGAATCGCTGCACGCACTGGTGGTTTCGTCGCCGCAACCCAAGGCGGTGCCCGCCATCTGGAAATACGCGCAGATCCGCGATCTGGTCATGCAGGCGGGTTCCGTGATCAGCGCTGCCGAGGCCGTGCGCCGCGTGCTGGTGATGGAAAACCCAGGGCTGCCCGGCAAGTCGGCGGTCACACCGAATCTCTATGCCGGCCTGCAGTTGATCCTGCCCGGCGAAATCGCGCCGAGCCATCGTCACACGCAATCGGCGCTGCGCTTCATCGTGGAAGGCAAGGGCGCGTGGACCGCCGTGAACGGCGAGCGCACGACCATGCACCCCGGCGACTTCATCATCACACCGTCGTGGACGTGGCACGACCACGGCAACCCGTCGCTCGAAGCAGGCGGTGAGCCCGTGGTGTGGCTCGATGGTCTGGATATTCCGCTGGTCGCGCATCTCGACGCAAGCTTCGCCGAGAACTATCCCGAGGACACGCAGCCGATTTCGCGCCCCGAAGGGGACAGCCTGGCGCGCTACGGCAGCAACATGCTGCCGGTGCGTCACGAGGTGACGGACCCGACGTCCCCAATCTTCAGTTATCCCTATGAACGCAGCCGCGAGGCGCTCGACACGCTCTACCGTCACGGAGACCTCGACCCGTGGGACGGCGTGAAGCTGCGCTACGTGAACCCGGCCACGGGCGGCTGGCCAATGCCGACCATCGCCACGTTCATGCAATTCCTGCCGAAGGGCTTTCGCGGCAAAACCTGCCGCAGCACCGATGCGACGGTCTACTGCGCGGTCGAAGGCAAGGGCACGGCGCATATCGGCGACACGGAATTCGCGTTCGCTCCGCACGATGTGTTCGTCGCGCCTTCGTGGCTCCCCGTGCGTCTCGACGCCGACGAGGAGAGCGTGCTGTTCAGCTACTCGGATCGTCCCGTGCTGGCGGCGCTGAATCTCCTGCGCGAGTCGCGCACCTGAGCGGACAAACCGGACATACGAACGCAATTGCAACCGTGTGCCCGCAACGAGGCGGCGAGCCTGCCGCCCAGCAATCCTTTCTATCCTTTCCCATACGAGCAATCATGGCATTCATCTTTACTCCCGAGGCACCCGTTGCCGTTCCCGTCGCCGGTTCGTCCGACCAGTTCGCCGTGCGCCGCGTCTACTGCGTCGGCCGCAACTATGCGGCGCATGCGCGCGAAATGGGCTTCGATCCCGACCGCGAGCCACCGTTCTTCTTCTGCAAGCCGGGTGATTCGATCGTGCCGGTGGCCTACGGCGAAACGCTCGAACTGGAATATCCCGCACAGACCTCGAACTACCACTACGAGGCGGAACTGGTCGCGGTGATCGGCAAGAGCGGTTCGGACATCGAGGTCGAAAACGCACTGGAGCACGTTTGGGGCTACGCGGTCGGTCTCGACATGACGCGCCGCGATCTGCAGATGAAGATGCGCGAGATGGGTCGTCCCTGGGAAATCGGCAAGGCGTTCGATCGTTCCGCGCCGCTCGGCCCGATTCATCCGGCCGCGAGCGTGGGCCACTTCGAGCAAGCCGGCCTGTGGCTCACCGTCGACGGCGAAACGAAGCAGAAGAGCGACGTCTCGCACTTGATCTGGTCGGTGGCTGAGACGGTCGCCTATCTCTCCAGGTTCTTCCGTCTCGAACCGGGCGACGTGATCTTCACGGGTACGCCTGAGGGCGTGGGTCCGGTCAAGCAGGGCGAGACGATGAAGGTCGGTGTCGAGCGCCTCGGCGAACTGACCGTGCGTGTGGTCTGAGCGGTCAGGAATCGGCATCATGCAGCTCTACAGCTTTTTCAATAGCTCGACTTCGTGGCGCGTGCGCATTGCGCTTGCGCTCAAGGGACTCGACTACGAGACGCTGCCGGTGAACATCCGCACCGGCGCGCATCACAACACGCAATATGTGAACGAGGTCAATGCCTCTGCGGCCGTGCCGGCGCTGGCGGATGGCACGCTGCATCTTGGCCAGTCGCTCGCCATCATCGACTGGCTCGACGCGAAGTACCCGCTGCCGCGCCTGATTCCCGCCGACGCGCAGTTGCGCGCGCGCGTGCTCGAAGTCTCCTGTCTGATCGCATGTGACATTCATCCGGTCAACAATCTTCGCGTGCTGCGCTATCTGCAGGACGAACTGAAGGTCTCGCTGCTGGAAAAAGACAAGTGGTACCGGCACTGGATCGCGGAAGGCCTCGCAGGAGTCGAGCGGCTGCTCGTGCGCGCGGCTGCGCAAAACGACGGGCCGTGGTGTTTCGGCGCGCTGCCGACGCTCGCCGACTGCTGCCTGATTCCACAACTCGGCAATGCACAGCGCATGGGCTGTGATCTCACGCCTTATCCGCGCGCGTGTGCAATCTTCGAACACGCGCAGGCGCAGCCCGCGTTCATGCAGGCGCAGCCGCAGCTGCAGCCCGACTACATGGCGTGAGTTCTCAAGAGGAGACAATCATTATGAGCATAACGAATCAAAATGAACCGCGTGTGATCGTGGTTGGTGGCGGCATAGGCGGGCTGGCGGCGGCACTCGCGTTGGCGCGCCAGAACGTGCGTGTGCTGCTGCTCGAGCAGGCCGACAAGATTGGCGAGATTGGCGCGGGTATCCAGCTCGGACCGAACGCCTTCAACGCGCTCGACGCGCTGGGCGCGGGCGAGGCGGCGCGTAAACGCGCCGTCTATACGGACCGGCTCAATCTGATGGACGCGACCGACGCGAGCGAGGTCGCACGCATCGAAACGGGCTCACGTTTTCGCGAGCGCTTCGGCAATCCTTACGCGGTGATCCATCGCGCGGATATCCACCTGTCGATTCTCGAAGCCGTGCAGAACAATCCGCTGATCCAGTTCCGCACCAGTACGCAGGTTCAGTCGCTCGAGCAGGACGAACATGGTGTGACGCTCACGGATCAGCATGGCGAGCGTTACCAGGCCGACGCCGTGATTGGCTGCGACGGCGTGAAGTCCGCAGTGCGCGCGAAGCTGATAGGCGACGCGGCGCGCGTAACAGGCCACGTGGTCTATCGCGCTGTGGTCGACGTCGAGAACATGCCCGCGGATTTGCAGATCAACGCGCCCGTCGTCTGGGCCGGGCCGCATTGCCACCTCGTGCACTACCCGTTGCGCGGCGGGCGGCAGTACAACCTCGTCGTCACCTTCCATAGCCGTGAACAGGAAGAGTGGGGCGTACGCGATGGCAGCAAGGAAGAAGTGCTTTCGTACTTCGAGGGCGTGCACCCGAAGCCACGCCAGATGCTGGACCGCCCGACCTCGTGGCGCCGCTGGGCGACCGCGGACCGCGACCCTGTCGAGCGCTGGAGCTTCGGCCGTGCAACGCTGCTCGGCGATGCCGCGCATCCGATGACGCAATACATCGCTCAGGGCGCCTGCCAGGCGCTCGAAGACGCCGTGGCGCTCGGCGCAGCCTATGAGGCTGCGGACGGAAAATTCGAGCGGGCCTTTGCGATCTACGAGAAAGCACGCATTCCGCGCACGGCGCGCGTGCTTTACTCGGCGCGCGAGATGGGGCGCATCTACCACGCGAAGGGCGTAGAGCGCCTCGTGCGCAACTCGTTGTGGGTCGGGCGCACACAGGAACAGTTCTACGATGCCATGCAATGGCTGTACGGCTGGCGCAAGGAGCAGTGTCTGCAAGGCGCTGTGTAAGCGGCGCGTTGAAGCCGGGGCCGGCCGGTACACTTCCTCGCAAATTTTCGCCAGATCCCAGGTACGCCGAATTCCGGCTTGAATCGCTGAATATCCAGCAGTGAATCAGCAGCATCCTGTTGCTGGGACAGCAACTTGCGTGCGGTTTTTTCCGTCATGCGCGCACCTGCTTGCCAACTATCGATTGGCATGGCTCCTGCTATATCGTCGAAGAACGAGGCTCGATCACGGGCCACCCATCAAGCCGATACCTGGAGCCCCTATGACCGCATTGAATCTCGCCAGCACGGTGGCAGTTGCTCCCGTTCTTTCTCTCGGTACGGATTACGAGCGTCTCGCCTCACGCTTTCGACCCATCTTCGCCCGAATTGCCGAGGGCGTGCTGGAGCGTGAGCGCGATCGCAGCCTGCCTTACGAGCAGATCGAATGGCTCAAGGCCGCAGGGTTCGGCGCCGTTCGCGTGCCGGTCGAGCATGGCGGCGCGGGGGCTTCGCTGCCGCAACTGATTCAGCTACTGATCGAACTCGCCGAGGCGGACTCGAATCTGCCACAGGCGCTGCGCGGCCACTTCGCGTTCGTCGAGGACCGGCTCAACGCCGAGCCGGGTCCGGCGCGCGATGTCTGGTTCAAGCGCTTCGTCGAAGGCGAACTGGTTGGCAATGCCTGGACCGAGGTAGGCAGCGTGGCGATCGGCGACGTGATCACGCGCGTGTCGCGCGATGGCGCGCGCTGGGTCGTCAACGGAGAGAAGTACTACAGCACGGGCAGCATCTTCGCCGACTGGATCGACGTGTTTGCGCGCCGTGACGACACGGGAGAGGACGTGATCGCAGCCGTGCGGGCAAGGCAGCCCGGCGTGACGCATCGCGACGACTGGGACGGCTTCGGCCAGCGTACGACGGGTAGCGGCACGACCACGTTCACAGCTGCCGAGGTCGAGGAAGTCAACATCATCGACTTTTCGACGCGCTTCAAATACCAGACTGCGTTCTACCAGTTGGTGCTGCTGGCCGTGCTCGCGGGCACGGGCCGCGCCGCGCTGCGCGACATTTCGCAGGAGGTGCGTTCGCGCCGGCGGATCTTCAGCCACGGCAATGCGCCTTCGTTCGCGCAGGACCCGCAGGTGCAGCAGGTCGTGGGCCAGGTCTCGTCGCTCGTGTTCGCTGCCGAGGCCACGGCCGTGCGCGCGGCGCAGGCTTCGCAACGCGCGTACGAGGCGCGTTTCGGCGGCGACGCGCAAGTCGAGCACGAAGCGAATGTCGATGCCGAACTGGATTCCGCGCGCGGCCAGAGCGCGATCGCCGATCTCGTGCTGCGCGCGACGACGCTGTTGTTCAACGCGCTCGGTGCGTCGGGCACGAGCGAGCAGAAGCGGCTCGATCGCCACTGGCGCAATGCACGCACGGCGGCCTCGCACAACCCGATCGTCTTCAAGGAGCGCATCGTCGGCGACCGCGAAATCAACGGCACCGAGCCGCCGTATGTCTGGGCGATCGGCGCCGGTCCCGCGCCGGAGCAGAAGGCGGCCTGAGTGCGAAAGTGCGGTGCCGTCAGGCGCACGGCACCGCTATTTGAGGGCCGCGATTTCCTTCGTGCGGATGAGGCGTGCACGCAGCACGTTGCGGCTGATGCCGAGGAGTCTCGCCGCCTGAATCTGGTTGCGGTGGCTGTACTCGAACGCCGTGCGCATCACCATGTCCTCGATCTGCTCGAAGAGATTCTCGTGTTCACCGTTGAAGAGTTCGAGCAGTGCCGATTCGAGTGCGTGGTGCGGACCGCTCGGCGCGCTCGTGCAAGCCACGGCTGTGATGCCGGACGAGAAGAGGTGCAGGTCGCTATCCTGCAGGGTGTCATGGCGGCTCACGAGCAGGGCGTGATGGATCACGTTCTCCAGCTCCCGAATGTTGCCCGGCCAGCTGTACGCGAGCAGCTTCTGCTCGGCGCGCGGTGAGATCGTGCCCGGTCCGTAGCCGAGCCGGTTGCGGTAGTCCTCGATGAAGTAGCGGGCGAGCGGAAGGATGTCGCCGGCACGTTCGCGCAGCGTCGGGATCGCGAGTTGCACGACGTTGAGCCGGTAGAACAGGTCGCTGCGGAAATGGCCGGCCGCCACCGCGTGCTGCAGGTGCACGTTCGTCGCCGCTACGACGCGCACGTCGATCGGGATGCCACGCCTTGAACCGAGCCGCACGACCTCGCGCTCCTGCAGCACGCGCAACAGCTTGACCTGCATGGACAGGGGCAAGTCACCGATCTCGTCAAGGAACAGCGTGCCGCCGTTGGCCGCCTCGAACCAGCCCGGCTTGGCGTGGAACGCGCCCGTGAAGGCGCCTTTCTCGTGCCCGAACAGTTCGCTTTCGACCAGCGTTTCGGAGAATGCGCCGCAGTTCACGGCGACGAACGGCTTGTCGCGCCGCTCGCTCAGGCTGTGGACGTGGCGCGCGATCAGCTCCTTGCCGGTGCCGGTCTCGCCGATGATCAGGATATTTGCGTCGCTAGGAGCGACCAGCTGGATGCGTTCGAGCAGTTCGATTGAGCGGGGATCGACGAAGACCTGTGCGCGCGCGCGGATCGATGTGGTCAGCGAATGCTTGTGCGGCAACGTCAGGACGGGAACGTCGCCGTTGGCTTCGGCATCGTCGGACCATGCGTGGGGGAGCGGGTGGTTCATGAGTAGAAGCTCGGCGTGGGATAGGTTCGTTTGAGCGCCCATTCGCCGATCTCGCGGATCTTGTAGGCGAGTGGATCGTGCAGCGTATGGGTGCGCAGGTTGCGCCAGTGGCGGTCGAAATTGTGCGCACGCGACGTGGCCGACGCACCGCCGGCTTCGAACAGGCGCTCGCCCGCTTCGAGCGCGAGCTTGCTCACCACGAGTTGCGTGCGTGCCGTTGCTAACGCGCCTTCCAACACGAGCTGATCGGCGTCTGGCGCACCCGCGCGGATCGCATGCGCCGATCGATCGAGCGTGCGGGCGTTCTCGCGCACCAGCGCGTCTATCGCATGGCTGTGCGCGGAGAGCGTGCCGACGACCTGCTGAATGAACGCATCCTCGCGCGCGGAGGGCGCCGTGCTGTGCAGTACTGGGCGTCCGTGCTCCAGCACGTAGCGCTTTGCATCCGCGACCACGTTGCGAACGATGCCCGCGGCCACCGCCACCAGGTGGAGCTGCCGCAGCGCGCCGCCATGACGGCCGGCGAGCGTGGCCAGGCCGCGTTCCGTGATCTCGTCCGCACGCACCAGCAGATTCTCGAACACGAGACTGCCGCTCGCCGTCATGCGCTGCCCCATGCCGTCCCAGTCGTCGAGCACCGTGAGCCCTTCGCGCCGCACCGGCACGATCGCCACCACGGGCTGGCCTTCGTCGTTCAGCACGCTCAGGCGCGCGTAGTCGGAAAAGGCCGTGCCGGTCGAATAGTATTTGCGCCCGTCGAGCCGGTAATGCTCGCCGTCGCGCCTAAGCGCCGTGGTGTATTCGCCCGGACGCGACGTACCCAGATCGGTCGAGGCGCCCCCGAAAATGGCGCCGTCAATCACGCGCTGAATCTGCAAATCGTTGAACGGCGTGCGCGCCGAAAGCAGCAGCGCTTCGGTCTGGTCGTAGTGAATGCGCAGCGCGTGCGCGAGATTGCTGTCTGCCGCCGCCAGCGTGGCGATCACCT
>DATBXG010000074.1:0-2996 GCA_036514415.1 Paraburkholderia sp. | reverse complement strand
CGGCTCGAGTTCCTCGCCTTCGTCGGCTAGCGCCGCATCTTCATCCCGGAGCCGCAGCAGCCGGTAGCCGCTTTTGTACACCGGTTGCAGCCGGAAACCGTTCGGCGCATCGATCTCCAGCAGCAGGCGCAGGCGCGACACATGGCTGTCGATCGTGCGCGTGGGCGTGTGCAGTTCGCGCCCCCACACCATCGCGTAGATGTGATCGCGCGAGAGCACGCGCCCGATGTTCGAGAAGAAGAGCGAAGCGAGCCGGTATTGCGTGGTCGAGAGCAGCACCGGCTTGCCGTGCACGCTGACGGCCTGACGCCGCATGTCGAAGTGATAGGGGCCGGCGCTGATCGTCATATTGTCGTAACGGCCGGGGAAGGCCCGGCGCAGGACCGCGTTCACGCGCGCACGCAACACCGAAGGGCATACCGGCAGGCTCACGTAATCGTCCGCGCCTATGGAAAACGCGCGCACCACGCTCTCGTCCGACGCATCCTCCGAAACGAACAGCACCGGAATCTCGCTGCCGTTCACCGCCCGCAACGTTCTGAGCAGTTCCGAGCCCGCGAGCCGCGAGCCCTGCCAGTCGAACACGAGCATATCGACGGTCGATGCGGCTAGCGTCCTGGCAAGCGTGAGCGAGTCGCTGAACGGCATGCAGGCGTGGCCACACTGCGCCAGCACGCGCTCGATCTGCTGGCGATGGGCAGCGTCGGGCTGATAAATCGCAATGCGCATGGATGGGTCCTCTCATGGATCGAAGTTCGGACCGCGCAATTCTGTGGATTTGTGCAAAGACTGCCCATCGGACGAATCCGAAATCCGCCCTGCGCCGCCATCTTGCCGCAGTGCGACGCGGGACCGGTCCGGGAGCGGTGCGCCGGGCGCGCATCCAGCGCGCATCTGGCCTGAATCTGGCCTGCTGCGCGCTTCCTGTAGAATCGCGGGCTGGCCTGAAGTCGTCGGCGCGTCCGCCCACCCATACGAACGCGCTGTTGCCGTGCCCCACCCTCGCGCCTGCTTTCCGACGACCGCCGCCCCCGCGCCACGCGCGCACCAGGCAAATTCGGCCATCACGGACGCCCACACGCGTTTCGCACATGCGTTTTGCAAAATTCGCACATAACAACACCCTGGTTTCCCGGAAATGCAAGCAACAGATATTGGCGTGCGCGCGCCTGCCGCTGCGCGCGCGCTCACACGCAGCGACTACAAGACGCTCGGGCTCGCCGCGCTCGGCGGCGCGCTCGAGTTCTACGACTTCATCATCTTCGTGTTCTTCGCGCCGGCCATCGGCCAGTTGTTCTTCCCCGCAACGATTCCCGACTGGCTGCGTCAGTTCCAGACCTTCGGCATCTTCGCGGCGGGCTACCTCGCGCGGCCGCTCGGCGGCATCGTCATGGCGCACTTCGGCGACCTGCTCGGCCGCAAGCGCATGTTCACGCTCTCCGTGCTGCTCATGGCGCTGCCCACGCTCGCCATGGGCTGTCTGCCCACCTACGCGACCATCGGCCTGTTCGCGCCGGTGCTGCTGCTCATGCTGCGCGTGCTGCAAGGCGCTGCCGTGGGCGGCGAGGTGCCGGGCGCGTGGGTGTTCGTCTCCGAGCACGTGCCGCACCGCCACATCGGCTATGCGTGCGGCACGCTCACGGCGGGCCTCACGTTCGGCATCCTGCTCGGCTCGCTGATCGCCGCGGCGGTCAATCATCACTACGCGCCCAGCGACATCGCCGCCTATTCCTGGCGCATTCCGTTCCTGATCGGCGGCCTGTTCGGCATGTTCTCGGTGTACCTGCGCCAGTGGCTGCACGAAACGCCCGTATTCGCGGAGATGCAGGCGCGCAAGTCGCTCGCCGGCGAAATTCCGCTCAAGGCCGTGCTGCGCGACCACGGCCGCGCCGTGATCGTCTCGATGCTGCTCACGTGGATGCTGTCGGCCGCCATCGTCGTCGTGATCCTGATGACGCCGCCGCTGCTGCAGAAGCAGTTCCATCTCGACGCCACCACCTCGCTGCTCGCGAACTGCGTCGCGACGCTGTTCCTCACGGTGGGCTGCGTGAGCGCGGGCGCGCTCGCCGACCGCTTCGGCGCGCGCCGCGTGCTGGCGATCGGCGGCATTGCGCTCGCCATCTCGTACTACGCGCTGTTCCGCCAGATCGCCGTGGACAGCTCGATGCTCATGCCGCTCTACGCGCTCTGCGGGCTGCTGGTCGGCACGATCGGCGCGGTGCCTTATGTGATGGTGAATGCGTTCCCGCCCGCGGTGCGCTTCTCGGGCATTTCGTTCTCGTACAACGTGGCGTACGCCGTGTTCGGCGGCCTCACGCCGATCGTCGTCGCGCTGCTGATGAAGTCGGAGCCGCTCGCGCCCACGTACTATGTCGCCGCGATCTGCGTGCTCGGCGCCATCACCACGCTGTTCTTCAAGGACGCGCATCGGGAGCAGTAAGTGCGCGCCCAGTGCGCACTGAATGCACACTGGGCGAGCACCACGGAACCGGCGTGGCGATTTGACACCAATTCGCCGGAGGCTTCGACGATTCACCTCGCGCTGAAACGTCGAGGCCGGCGCCCGCCCTAACATGGGCGCATGAATACCTCACACCCCACCCCAGTCCCCCACGTCCGGTTCACGCCCGCGCTCACGCGCATCGTCGCGACCGTGAGCGTTGGGTTCGTCGTCACGCAGCTCGACGTCACCATCGTCAACATCGCGCTCGCGCGCATCGCGACCGACCTTCATGCGAACGTCGCGGGCCTGCAGTGGATCGTCGATGCCTACACGCTCGCCTTCGCGGTGCTGATGCTCTCCGGCGGCGTGCTCGGCGACCGCTACGGCGCGCGCCGGCTCTACGCCGCCGGCCTCGTGGTGTTCGCGCTCGCCTCGCTGGCCTGCGGGCTCGCCGCCAATGCGGCCATGCTGATCGCCGCCCGCGCGCTGCAGGGCGCGGGCGCGGCGGCCATGCTGCCCAACTCGCTCGCGCTGCTCAACGAGGCCTGCCGCC
>DATBXG010000073.1:0-4377 GCA_036514415.1 Paraburkholderia sp. | reverse complement strand
ACGCCGTAGCGGCCCAGCAGATGGCCCGCGAAGCTTTCCGGCACCTGCGTGAGCCCGAAGAGCAGATGCTCTGGCGCGACGTAGCTGTGTCCCAGTTCGCGCGAGACGAGAAACGCGCGGTCGAGTGCGCCCTTCAGGCGCGGCGAGACGCTGATGCGGCCGTCTTCGGGCGCACCCGCGCCTTCGCGCTTTTGCGCATTGGCGTCGATGAACGCGCGCACGTCGTCGGGCTGGATGCCGAGGCGCTTGAGAATCGCCGCACCGGCGTCGTTGCCCGCGAGTTCGTAAAGCAGATGCTCCGTGTCGACCTCGCGGCGCCCGAACTGCACCGCCCGCTCCGCCGCGCGCTGGAGCAATTCGCGCGCCACGTCGCTCAAATAGCGCTCGACGCTCGCGCCGTCGCCCGCTTCCATGGCCTGTGGCGCAAGCTCGGCCGGCGCGTCGCCAGCGCCGCCTGCCTGCTGTGAAGCGCGAAAAAGCGCCTCCAGCGGACTCAAGGTGCGTTGATGCCGCGTGAGCTGAGCGTAGTGAAAGTCGCAAACATCGAGAAAACGCCGCCTGCCGTCCTGCAACACGGCGACCCGCACCGTCGCGGGGCGCACGCCGCAGATGTCGCAGTTGAACTGAGCCATTTCGTCTCCCTGGAAACGGTGCGCGGCACGCGGAGGTCCGCCGCCCGGGACCAGGGGGGACGAAGCGTGCCCGCATGAGCGCCGCCCGAATGCGCTAACGAATGCCGCAACGAAGTTCAGACGTCATCGTAACGTTGAATCGAACGGCGCGTCGTCAAGGAGACGAATGGCGTCTGGATCGCGCTGTCTCGACCGATCAGGCGTCTTGATGGGCCGCCGGCTCGCCCGCGCCACGAGCGCCAGCGGCCGGATCGCGTATCCACTCGGTCAGCAAAGTGGACGAAACGGCGAGAATCACCGGCCCGATGAAGAGCCCGACGATGCCGAAAGCGAACAGGCCGCCAAGCACGCCGGAGAGAATCAGCAGCATCGACAGGTTGACGCCGCGCCGGATCAGAACGGGACGCACGAGGTTGTCGAGCATCGCGACCATCACGGACCACACCGCGAGCAGGATGGCCGCGACGTGCGCATCGTGCACGAACAGCCAGATCACGCCGCCGAGCAGCGGCAGCGTCGGGCCGATCTGCGCGAGACAGAGCATGAGGATCAGCGCGGTGAGCACGCCCGCTCCCGGCACCCCGGCCACCCACAGGCCGATGCCGCCGAGCGCCGACTGCAGGATCGCCGTCACGACGATGCCGAGGGCCACGGCGCGAACCGAAGCGCCCGCGAGCTTGACGGCCTGCTCGCCATGAGCCGGTGCGACGCGAATGGCGAACCGCGTGACATACTCGGCGGCACTCTCGCCCTTGCTATAGAGAATGGCCGTGATGATGACGGTGATGAACATGTGCATGACGAATACGCCGACCGAGGCGGCATGCGCAATGAGCCAGTGCGCCACGATCGTAGCGTAGGGTTCGAGTTGCGCGAGCAGGCCGCCGGGACCGGCGTCGGAGAACTCCTGCCACTTGCTGGCAATGCGCGCGCCGACCACGGGAATGCCGTGGACCCAGTCCGGCGGCGACGTCAACGCGTAGTCAGGCAGCTTGCGGATCAGGTCCATGATCTCGCTGCCGTGCAAGGCCAGCGTCGAGATGGCTTCATAGAGCGGCAGGACGATCACGACGAGCAGGATCAGCAGCATCACGAGGGTGGCGAGCCAGCGGCGGTTGCCGCAGCGCCGCTCGATGGCTGTCATGGCGGGCCAGGTCGCGACGACGATGGTCGTAGCCCAGATCAGCCCCGGCAGAAACGGACGCATGACGTAGAGGCTGCCGATCGTCAGCGCGCAGAGTATGGCGACAACGAACAGGATGCGGGCAAGGTCCGGCATGGCTTGCGGCTTCACGTACTTCTCCTCACAGCAGGGCGCGCCACATGGCGCCGACGCGCTAGTCTATCCCGGATACGCCATTAGGCCCTTCTAAAAGTTACGCTGCCGCCACGCCTCGCCGCGCAGACCTTGCGCCGCTCAACCGGTCGATATGGCACGTTCCATTCGTATTCTTAACGGAATCCGTGAAGGCTTCGAGGCTAGGCGCCGCTGCTGCCGCTGCCGCACGCTGGAACGCACTCTGGAATAATGGCGCTTTCTCCGACCTTGCAACGAAGAAGAGCCAGCCATGTCCGCAACCGAAACGAAACTGCCCTGCGTGCTCCTCACGAACGACGACGGCATCGACGCACCCGGCCTCGCCGTGCTCGAAGCCGTAGCCGCCGAACTCGCGCACGAAGTCTGGATCGTCGCGCCGGAACACGACCAGAGCGGCACCTCGCACTCGATCAGCCTGCATGCGCCGCTGCGCGTGAGCCGGCGCGGCGAACGACGCTTCGGCGTGTTCGGCACGCCAGGCGACTGCGTAGTAATGGCGGTGCGTCAGATCATGGGCGACGTGCGCCCTTCGCTCGTGCTCTCGGGCATCAACCGGGGCGGCAACCTTGGCGTGGAGACGATGTTCTCCGGCACGGTGGGCGCGGCCATGACGGGTCTCCTGCTCGGCCTGCCATCCATCGCGTTGAGCCAGACCTTTCGCGACCGCGAGCGCGTGCGCTGGGACACCGCCCGCGCGCTTGCGCCGGACGTGATTCGCCGCCTCGCTGCCGTCGCGCACGATGCGCCCGTCTGCCTGAACGTGAATTTTCCTGATATCGACGCGAGCGCCGCCGGGCCGCTAACGGTCACGCGCCAGGGCGTCGGGCTCGTGCAGGGCATCGACGTCGTGCCGCAAATCGACCCGCGCGGCATGGACTACTACTGGCTTCGCTTCAATCGCGGTCCGCGCGCAAACGGGCCCGACACCGAAACGGCCGTGGTGAACTCCGGCCGCGTTTCGGTCACGCCGCTGCATTTCGACCGCACCGACGAAAAGACTTTTGCCACGTTGCAGGCGGCGCTCGGCGGGAGCGTCTGAGCATCGCCTGGGCGTTATTCGCGCGTTATTCGCTCGTTATTCGCGCTCAGCGGCCGCCATGGACTTTTCGATCGCCGTGCGAATGTCTTCAGGAATGCCGATCGATTTGTGAGTGTCGAGCGAGGTCGTCACGATGGTCTGACGCGCCGCCATGCGCAGCACGCCGTCCACGCCCGTGCAGGCCCACGCGAGCGTGAGCGAGGCCCCGCCGAGCCGCTCGACGTCGAGCGAGAGCCAGACCTCGTCGCCCATCTTGCTGACCGCCTTGAAATCCACTTCGAGCCGCACGGTCGGCATGCCCACGCGGCGCTCGCCAATCACGCCGTGATAGCCCTCCTGCGGCAACATCTCGTCGAACCACGACTCGACGAGATCGTTGAACAGGATGAAGTACTGCGGGTAGAACACGATGCCGGCGGGATCGCATTCCGAGAAGTGAATCTTGTGCTTGCGGCGGTAGGTGGGCGTCGCCATGCGAGGGTCTCCCTTCATTGCTGTTCTCGCTCGCTTCAGATCACGAGCCGCGACACCTTCACGCCTTCCAGCGACACCCCGGCCATCAGGCCCGCGTTGGTCAGCACGAACGCTTCCACGGGGCTCGTGGCGGTCGAGGTATCGACGTTGCCGTTTGCGCCCACGGTGACGAGCGCAACCGTGGCGTCTGCCCCCGCCGACCAGCCCTGGCTGTTCGTGAAGCCGTCGAGCGCGACCGGATTCATGAACGCGAAGATGATCGCCTTGGACTGCGCGCCGATCTGCAGGCCGAACGAGCCCGCAATGGTGCTGTAGTAGCCCGTCGTGCGGCCATCCACGCGCAGCGCGCCGGTGCCGTACTGACCGCCGATCCAGAAGCCTGCCGAGAGAACCTGCGGAAAGACGAGCACGCCGCTCGACTTCGAAATCAGTTCCTGCGACCCGCTCACCGTGCTGAAGAGGCGCGAGAGCGTGGCGTCGACGCCCGCGTCGATCGAATTGCGCTTCGCCGTGTTCTGCGAAGCGCTGTTCTGCGTGCCGAGCGGCGTGGTCGTGCAGCCGGCAAGCGCGAGGCCGCTGGCGGCGAGAGCGGCACTGGAGCTGAGAAGAAATTGACGTCGGCGCATTGCGTGGTTTTCCTGTGCAAATGGGGCTTCGGGTGCCCGCGCCGGCCCGATCGTGGACATCCGGGCCGCGCGCAAAGCGGTACAGGATAGCGCGCATGGCCGTCGCCGGGGCAAACCCGCAATCCGGCGCGTGGGCACCCGGCCGGCTGCGGCGGCCATGACCGCTCATCCTTGGGGGTATAGGACCATGCAGTGGGCATCGAGTTCGCGCACAGATGTAAGGAAATCCCCAGCCACGGGCGTTTCGATGCAACGCAACATCGTCCGTTTCCCGAATTCCTTCGAGAT
>DATBXG010000072.1:0-2298 GCA_036514415.1 Paraburkholderia sp. | reverse complement strand
ATCGCCGAGAACAGGTTCACGATCACCTGCGCGCCCCAATAGGACATCTGCCCCCAAGGCAGCAGGTAGCCGAAGAAGGCCTCGGCCATCAGGCACAGGAAAATCGCGCAGCCGAAGATCCACACGAGTTCGCGCGGCTTGCGGTACGAGCCGTACAAAAGCCCGCGGAACATGTGCAGATACACGACCACGAAGAACATCGAGGCGCCCGTGGAGTGCAGGTAGCGGATGAGCCAGCCCCACGGCACCTCGCGCATGATGTACTCGACCGACGCAAACGCGAGCGTCGCGTCGGGCTTGTAGTTCATGGTGAGAAAGATGCCGGTGACGATCTGGTTCACCAGCACGAGCAGCGCCAGCGAGCCGAAGAAGTACCAGAAGTTGAAGTTCTTCGGCGCGTAGTACTCGGAAAGGTGCGCGCGCCAGGTCGCGGTCATCGGGAAGCGCTTGTCGATCCAGCCCTGAAGGCCGGAAGATGCGCCGGTCGTCTCCACCACATCCTTTTCTGTTCCCGTCGCCATCACGCTTCTCCTTTTTCGTCCTTGCCGATCACGATCTGCGTCGGGGACACGAACATGTATCGGGGAATGTCGAGGTTCTGCGGCGCCGGCTTGTTCTTGAACACGCGGCCGGAGAGATCGTAGGTGGAGCCGTGGCACGGGCACAGGAAGCCGCCCGGCCAGCTGTCGGGCAGGTTCGGCTGCGGGCCTTCCTGGAAGCGCGGCGTCGGCGTGCAGCCCAGATGCGTGCACACGGCAACGGTCACGAGAATGTTCTGATGCTCGGCGCGCGAACGGAACTCGTTCATGCAGTACTCCGGCATCGGCAGGGAAAACGGATGCTCGGAGTTCGGATCGGCCAGATCGGGATCGGCCTTTTTCACATCGGCCATCATGCGATCCGTGCGGTTCAGGATCCACACGGGCTTGCCGCGCCAGGCCACGGTCATCATCGAGCCCGGCTGCAGATTCGTGATGTCGACCTCGATGGGCGCGCCGGCGGCGCGGGCTTTTTCGGATGGTGCAAAGGAACCTACGAAGGGTACGACAGTGGCCACGCCTCCAATGCCACCTGCTACGGACGTCGCAATCAGCCAGGTTCGGCGGCTGCCATCGACGCGGTCATTCTCGTTGTCTCGCATCACATCGCCCCACTTCTGAGTTGGATTTTTCCGTCACGCCAGCTTACCCGCGGTGCTGCCGAACGCTAGTTTGCGCGAATGGAGTTGGCATTTACAAGGGGCGCTCTCCAAAAAGCTTCGGAAGTCCTTGATAACTCGGGGTTTTCCCGCAGAAAAGAGGGCCACTTTCTTTTCGGTTTGTAAATGCCTCATGAATAAAATCGTGCTGCGTCACGACAATTCGCGCACTGCGCCCTGCGCAATGCGCGATATCGGTGCGTCGGGAAGGCGGCCTTGGGAGGCGATTACACGGGATTGTCGATATCGATGAAAAGATGCTCGATGTCGAAGGCTTCCGAGAGGTGCGCGCCCACCGCCTGAACGCCGTAGCGCTCGGTTGCGTGGTGGCCCGCGGCGAGGAACGCCACGCCGCTTTCCGCCGAGGTGTGCGTGGTCGGCTCGGAAATCTCGCCCGTGAGGAAGACGTCGGCGCCGGCGTCGATCGCGGCGTCGAATAGGCTTTGCGCCGCACCCGTGCACCAGGCGACGCGGCGCAGTTGCCAGTCCGGGTCGCCGAGCACGAGCGGCGCGCGGCCGAGCGTCTGCTCGACCTCGGCGGTAAAGTGCGCGAGCGTGATCGGCATGGGCAGCGTGGCCATCCAGCCCAGATCCTGCTCGCCGAAGCGTTGTTCGCCGATCCAGCCGAATCTGGCGCCCAACTGCGCGTTGTTGCCCAGTTCGGGATGGCTGTCGAGCGGCAGATGGTAGGCGAACAGGTTGATATCGTTCGCGAGCAGCGTCTTCAGGCGCCGGTACTTGCGGCCCGTAATTTGCGGCGCTTCATTCTTCCAGAAGTAGCCATGATGGACGAGCACGGCGTCGGCGCCCCACTCGTGCGCGGCTTCGAGAAAGGCGAGCGAAGCGGTCACGCCCGTGGCGATCTTCTCCACGCGCCGCCGCCCCTCGACCTGCAGGCCATTCGGGCAGTAGTCCTTGAACCGCGCGGATTCCAGAAGATTGTTCAGATACAATTCCAGTTCGATCCGATCCATATAATCCTCTAATCTTCAGATGCTTAGACGCTTTTGGCTGTTCTTCGCCCAGGCGGTGACGGTCCTGCTGGCGTTGATGTTCATCATCGCCACGCTCAAACCGCAGTGGCTGCAGCACCAGGGGCA
>DATBXG010000071.1:0-2255 GCA_036514415.1 Paraburkholderia sp. | reverse complement strand
ACCCACCGTGAGCTTCGGCAGCACGTCGTAGCTTGTCCACAGTGTGAAGTTGTGCTTGGGCACCATCACCATCGGCAAGCCGGAAAGCGCGGGGCTGGCAGGGCCGGCATCGGTCGTGATCGCATCGAGGTACGAGTAGCCGCCGAACACGGACCACTTGTTCGTCACGTTGCCCGCGAAGCCGAATTCGAAGCCGCGCACGCGCTGCGAGCCCGCGTTGATCGTGCCGCCCAGGCCGTCGCTCACGCGCGCATTGGTCTTGTCGGTCTGGAACAGCGCCGTGGTGAGCGAGAGGCGCTGGTCGAGCACGTCCCACTTCGCGCCCACTTCGATATTGCGCGAGCGCTCGGGCGCGAGGTCCTTGTTGGTCGCCGTGATCTGGTCGGTGCCGCCGCCAAGACCCGAGTTCGAGCCCGGCGGATTCGCCGAGGTGCCGTACGACGCATAAAGGCTCAAGGTCGGCACCGGCTTGAACACGAGGCCGAACTGATAGCTGAAGAGATTCGACGTGTTCGACAGATCGGCCACGCCCGCCTGCTGCGCGGTCACGTCGTAGCGGTCGAAGCGCAGGCCCGCGTTGAAGATCCAGCGCCCGGATAGCTGCACGCTGTCGAACATGTATGCCGACGCGATATTCGTCTGCGTATGCGTGGCCGGTCCCGGGAAGCTCTTGTCGCCGTTGAGGACGATGCTGCCCGTCCACGGATTGTCCGGGTTCCAGCTGTTGATCGACGCGCAGTTGTACGCCACCGAGCATGGGCCGCCCGTGCGGATGTTGTTGCCCGCCGAATCTCTCACGAGATAGCCCTCGTAGAGGTTCTGCTCGTGGCTGAACTCCACGCCCGCCGTGAACGTATGGCGCATGCCGTAGAGGTCGAACTTGCCATTCGCCTCGGTCTGGTTGGCCACGCTGTTGGTCGCGTACTTGCCGCTCTTGGCCTGCAAACTGAGGATGTTCGAGGTCGCGCTCGTCAACTGCGGATTGGTCGCCACGTAGTCGAGCGTCGAGCGGCCAAACATCGTCGTGTTCTTGATCTTCCACGCGTCGTTGATGCGGTGCTCGACCTTCACTTCGCCCGTGTCGGTCTGGCCGTAGCGATAGTCGCGCGTGTTCAGGCCGTAGAACTGGCCGCGGTTGGACGACACCGGCGTGCCGCCCGTCGAGCGGAACGGCACGCTGAAGTCGGGCATGTCGTAGCTGTTCAGGTGGTAGTAGCTCACCGTGACCGTGGTCGGCGTGTTCAGGCCGAACGCGATCGAGGGCGCCACGCCCCAGCGCTTGCTGTACACGTCGGTGCGGCCCGGCTGGTCGGCGTCGTGGCCCATGGCGTTCAGGCGGATCGCCGTGGTGTCGTTGAGCTTCTGGTTCCAGTCGACGGTGGCGCGGCGGTAGCTGTCGGTGCCGAGGCCCACGCTGCCGTTGATGAAGTTGTCGGCCTGCGGCGTTTTCGTCGTGATGTCGATGCTGCCGCCTACCGACCCGCGCCCGGCGTACACCGAGTCGGGGCCCTTCACGACGCTGATGCTCTGCACATCGAAGGTTTCGCGGTTCTGCACGCCCGAGTCGCGCATGCCGTCCACGAAGATCGAGTTGCGCGATTCGAAGCCGCGAATCACGGGGCGGTCAGCCGACGGATTCGCCGCTGCGTCGCCGCCCAGGAAGGTGATGCCGGGCACCGTGCGCAGCGCGTCCTGGAACGTCGTGACGTTTTTCTCCTTGAGCACTTCCTCCGGAATCACGGTGATCGAGCGCGGCGTGTCGATGAGCGGCGCGGTGAACTTGTACGAATCGAGCGCTTTGGTCTGCATGTCGGACGGCGCCGAGACGACCTTCACGGCGGGCAGCGTGCTCTCCGCGGCGGCGCTGGACGGTGCGGCCGTCGCGCTCGCTGAAGTTGGCGTATCGGCGGCGGGGGCGGTCTGCGCGTGCACGAGGGACGATGCGAAGAAACCGGAGCAATACAGCGCGACGACGGAGGCAATGGTGCGCCTGGGCGTCGGGAAATGAACGGGCATGAGTGTGCGAGCTGGTCGGTGACGGACGTCCTGTCGTTGCGGCGAGCGTCACGCGCCCCCTGCGGTACGGAAATCCGGCGAATTATCGTTGTTGCGAATGAGTATGATTCTCATTCGTCATTGTGATTGTAATGAATGGTTAGATTCGTGTAAACGCTCAATGTCAAATTTGCAGTAGGCAGCCTGCGGAGCGCGCCGCACGGCGCAGCGGCTCGCAACGGTCCGGAGACGGCGCCCCC
>DATBXG010000070.1:0-8653 GCA_036514415.1 Paraburkholderia sp. | reverse complement strand
ATCGGCGGGTTCGGCGGGTTCGGGCAGCGGCGGCAACGCGGCGAGAAACGCCGCAAGGCGCTCGACGAAGGCCGCCGGGTCGGCCAGTAACGGGTCGGGCAGCGGCGGAAACTGGAACACGAGCGCGCCCGCCTTCTTGCCGAGGCCCGCGAGGCACGGTTCGACGAACTCGCGCGCGGCAAGCTCCGCGTTGAGAAAGCACGGGTTCGCCGCGACGGGCTCGCCGCGGTCGCCGCGCACGCTGGCGTCGGTGACGAGCGCCGGCGCCTTCACGATGAAGCGGAAGTGGTCCGGCACCTGTTGCACGTAGCGCAAGTAATCGGTGACGGTGAGCGGCGCATAGAACGAGCGGTCGATGCTCACCGAGCGCAGGAGCGGATGCGCGCCGTAGGCCGAGAGGCCGTCGCGGGCGAGCTTTGACTGGCTGTAGTCCTCGCCATAGACGATGCCGCGCCAGCCCGGAAACGACCACGACGAGGTGCCGAGGCGCACGCTCGCGGGCAGCGCGGCGGCGGTGTCGAGCGTGTCTTGCGCCGCCAAGGCGGGCAGCACGCCGCGGCCGCGGCGCCTGGGGGCGTCGGGGTGGGCTGCGGGCTGCTTCGGCGGTTTTACGCGCGGCGCGCGTGGCTGTGACTCGCCTTCCTCGCGCTCTTCGACTTCGGCGTCGTCGTCTGTGGCCCGGGCGGGGCGTATCGTGGCGGGCTTCGAGGTGGGCTTCAAAGCGGGCGCGGGCGCCGCGAAGCCGAACAGATCGGGCTGCGGCTCGGCGCGGGCTGCGGTTTTCGGCGCGGTGCGGCGCGCGGCCTGGCGCAGGCCGTCGCGGCCGGAATCGTTGGCCGCCGCGCCCGGCGCTTCAGCCGTTGGGCCGCCCGTCATCCCACCAAACAGGTCGTGACCCAGGTCGTGGCCGTCGTCGCGTTCGTTCATGCAGTTGCGTCGCGCTTTGCGTTGTGATGGCGGTCGAGGGGCGAAGCCGCTCGGGTCTGGCGCAACTGCGGCGCAACTGCGGGGCAGTCGAATCGCTGGCGGCGCGGTGAGCCATGCCCTGCGCGCCGCCGCTTGCGTCAGAGCGGCTTCTCGTACATATACCGGCGCGACCACGGCAGCGTTTTCGCGCTGCGGCCGGCCTTGCGGCAGACGATCTGGAAGATCGACACGTCGTCGTGCTCGAACGCGTACGCGCAACCCGCCAGATAAACGCGCCAGATGCGGAACTTCTCGTCGTCGACGAGCTGTTTCGCTTCCTCGGCGCGCGCCTCGAAATTTTCCGCCCAGATATCGAGCGTGTGCGCATAGTGACGGCGCAGGCTCTCCACGTCAACCGCTTCCAGGCCGCCGCGCTGCGCGGCTTCGAGCGCGAGGCCGATGTGCGGCAGCTCGCCGTCGGGGAACACGTAGCGGTCGATGAACTCGCCGCCGCCGAGCGCCGTTTCGCCCGAGTCGGCGTCCGACGAGGTGATGCCGTGGTTCATGGCGACGCCTTCGTCGGCGAGCAGGTCGTGGACCTTGCGGAAATAGCCCGGCAGATGCTTGCGCCCGACATGCTCGAACATGCCCACGCTCGTGATGCGGTCGAACTGGCCATGTATGTCGCGATAGTCCTGCAGCCGGATCTCGATCCGGTCTCCGAGGCCCGCGGCCCTCACGCGCGCGCTGGCGAGATCGAACTGGTTCTGCGAGAGCGTCACGCCCACGCAGCGCGCGCCGAACTTCTGCGCGGCGCGCAGCACGAGCGCGCCCCAACCGCAGCCGATGTCGAGCAGCGTCTGGCCTTCCTTCAGCTGGATCTTGGTGAGGATGTGGTCGATCTTCTTCAACTGCGCGGTGGCGAGGTCTTCGTCGCCGTTTTCGAAATACGCGCACGAATAGACCATGTTCTCGTCGAGCCACAGCTTGTAGAACTCGTTCGAGACGTCGTAGTGATACTGGATGGCCTGCTTGTCCGTGGACTTCGAATGCGTGAAGTAGCGGCGCACGCGCGCGAGCTTGCTGGCGCTCGTGACGGTGTTGCGCGCGAGCGAGTAGCTGATGTTGATGATGTCGGCGAGCTTGCCTTCTATGTCGATCTTGCCCTTCACGTAGGCCTCGCCGAGGTTGTCGAGGCTCGGCTCCAGCAGGAGCGGCAGCGCCGCCGCGCTATTGACCTTGAGCGTGACCTGCGGCGCGGCGAAGTGCCCGAAATCGTACTGCTGGCCGCTCCACAGCACGAGGCGGGCCGGCAGATTGGCCTGGTTGCGCACTTCTTCTACCCACTGTGCGAGTTTCTTCTCCCAGAACATGCGTTTCTCTCCATGTCAGATGAACGGTTGAAGCCCAATGACAAAAGCGAATTGCGATGCTTGATTTCTGGCAACAGCGTTGTGACAACAGCGTTGTAGTAACAGCGTATGGCAACAGCGAGCTACCGACGGTGGTGAGACGAAAACCCGGTTGGCGCGGCGTGAGTGGGCAACGCCGCGCGCATGCGCTCAAGGCGCGAGACGTTCGATGCGCCAGGCCGCGCCGTCCCGCACGTAGCGGATGCGGTCGTGCAGCCGCGACGGCCGGCCTTGCCAGAACTCGACGGCGCCCGGCACGAGCCGGTAGCCGCCCCAGTGCGGCGGCCGCGGCGGCGCTTCGCCATATTGCGCGGCGACCTCGCGCTCGCGTGCTTCGAGCGCCTCGCGGTTCGCAATCACCGTGCTCTGGTCCGAGGCCCACGCGCCGATGCGCGAGCCGAGCGGGCGCGAATTGAAGTAGGCGTCGCTTTCCTCGGCGCTCGTCAGTTCGACCTTGCCCTCGATGCGCACCTGCCGCTCCAGTTCGATCCAGTGAAAGAGCAGCGCCGCATGCGGATTCGCGGCCAGCTCGCGGCCCTTGCGGCTCTCGTAGTTCGTGAAGAACACGAAGCCGCGCTCGTCCACGCCCTTGATGAGCAGGATGCGGGCGGCGGGGCGGCCCGCTTCGTCGACCGTTGCGACCGTCATGGCGTTGGGCTCGGGCAGCCGCGCGTCGAGCGCCTGGGCGAACCAGGTCTGGAACTGGCGGATCGGATCGGGATCGACGTCGGCGACGTCGAGTGAGCCGAGCGAGTAGTTCTTGCGGAGATCGGCGAGGGTAGTCATCTTTTATGCAGACGCTTCAGTATGGACGAGTATAACCGGGAGGGAATGGACAGGCGACGAGGCAGGGCGCGCCGGGCCTCACCCGGCGCGATCAGGCAAAATACGGGTCTTGCAAGGACCGCGGCCACCGTGCGCGGGCGGTCCGCTTACGATTGCCTACCGTCATGACCAGTACTCCGATTTCCCCTGCCGCCGGCTCCGTCGATCTTACCGCGAGCCCTGCCGCCGATGTTGCCGACCGGGCCCGCCGGTTCGGCGGAATCGCGCGGCTTTATGGCGCACCCGCGCTCGACGCGTTCGAGCGCGCCCACGTTGCCGTGATCGGCATTGGCGGCGTGGGCTCGTGGGCGGCCGAGGCGCTCGCGCGCAGCGCGATCGGCAAGCTCACGCTCATCGACCTCGACAACGTGGCCGAGAGCAACACCAACCGCCAGATCCATGCGCTCGACGGCAACTACGGCAAGCCGAAGGTCGAGGCCATGGCCGAGCGCATCAAGCTCATCGATCCGGCCTGCGACGTGCGCCTCGTCGAGGATTTCGTGGAGCCGTCGAACTTCGACGCGCTGCTGGGCGGCGGCTTCGACTACGTGATCGACGCCATCGACAGCGTGCGGACCAAGACCGCGCTGATCGCCTGGTGCGTCGAGCATCGCGTGCCGCTCATCACGGTGGGCGGCGCGGGCGGGCAGCTCGATCCCACGCGCATCCGCATCGACGACCTCGCGCTCACGATCCAGGATCCGCTGCTCTCCAAGGTGCGCGGCCAGTTGCGCAAGCAGCATGGCTTTCCGCGCGGGCCGAAGGCCAAATTCAAGGTGAGCGCGGTGTATTCGGACGAGCCGCTCATCTATCCCGAAGCCGCCGTGTGCGATATCGACGCCGAGGCCGAGCACGTGAGCACGTCGCCGGGCCATCACGGGCCGGTTGGGTTGAACTGCGCGGGCTTCGGCTCCAGCGTGTGCGTGACGGCGAGCTTCGGCTTCGCGGCGGCCTCGTATGTGCTGCGAGCGTTGGCGCAGCGCGCGACGAAGGGCTGACGCGCGCTGCGGGACGGCACAAAAAAACGCACGGCCCGTAAAGGCCGTGCGTTTTGCATTTCAGGCGCTGCGTTGCGTGCCCGATCAGTTCAACGTCGCACTCAGCTTGCGCCGCCATTCGCTCACGAGCTGCGGCTGGTGCGCCGCGAGGTCGAACACGGAGAGCATGGTCTTGCGGCCCACGTCTTCGCGGAATGTGCGGTCGCGCTTGACGATCTCCAGCAGATGCTCGAGTGCGCCCGCGTACTTGTGCCGCGCGATCAGCGCGTTCGCCAGATCGAAGCGCGCTTCGAGATCGCCGGGGTTGGCGGCCACCTGGGCTTCGAGTGCGTCGGTGGGCGGCAGGTCGGCGGCGGCGTCGAGCGCGTCGAGGCGCGTCCTGATCGCGTTGAAGCGCGCGTCGATGCCCTGCGTGGTCCTGGGCGAGAGCAGCTCGACTTCCTTTTGCGCGTCGTCGGCGCGGTTGTCGGCGAGCAGCATCTCGATCAGGTCCATGCGCACTTCGTCGTTGCCCGGATCGAAGGCGAGCGCGGCCTGCAGCGCTTCATACGCTTCGTCGCGGCGGCCCTCGGCCAGCGCTTCCTGCGCGGCGCGGCGCGCGGCGTCGACGCCGTCGGGGATCAGGCCGTCGAGGAACTGGCGCAGCTGGCCTTCCGGCAGCACGCCCACGAACTGATCGACCGCCTGGCGGTCCGCGAACGCCACGACGTGCGGAATGCTGCGCACGCCGAAATGCGCGGCGAGTTCCTGGTTTTCGTCGACGTTCACCTTCACGAGCTTCCATTTGCCCGCGTATTCGGCTTCGAGCTTTTCGAGCATCGGGCCGAGGCTCTTGCAAGGGCCGCACCAGGGCGCCCAGAAGTCGACCAGCACCGGCGCTAGCGCCGACGCTTCGATCACGTCTTTTTCGAAAGTGGCGAGAGTGGTGTCCATTGCGTCCTCGTTGAGAAATCCGTTACGTCGCTACATGGGGACGAAACGTTCGGGTTTCAATCGGCAGCTTCAGCTGGCGACCAGCAGGCAACTGGCAGGCAAATTCAGCGCGGCTTCTTCTCCGGCAGCGGAATCCATTCCGTTTCGCCGGGGACATGCCCCATTTCCTGGCGCATCCATGCTTCCTTTGCGGCTTCGATCTTCTCGCGCGAACTTGCCACGAAGTTCCATTCGATGAAGCGCTCGCCTTCGAGCTTCTCCCCGCCGAGCAGCATCACGCGTGCCCCGCTCGCGCTCGACAGCGTGACGGTTTCGCCCGGCACCAGCACGGCCATCGTGTGCTGCTCGAGCGGCGTGCCGTCGATGGCGAGGTCGCCTTCGACGAGGTAGACGCCGCGCTCTTCGTGCTCCGCGTCGAGCGCGACCGCGCTGCCCGGCGCGAAATCCGCGGCCACGTAGAGCGTGCCGGAGAAGGTCTCGACGGGCGAAGTCGCGCCGAACGCCGTGCCGGCGATCACGCGCATCGACACGCCGTTGCGCTCGATTTCGGGCAGGGTCGCCGCGGCGTGATGGAAGAACGACGGTTCCGTGTCTTCGTGATCGAACGGCAGCGCGACCCAGGTCTGGATGCCGTGCATGGTGAGGCCGGTGGCGCGGTCCTCGACGGGCGTGCGCTCGGAGTGGACGATGCCGCGGCCGGCCGTCATCCAGTTCACGTCGCCGGGCACGATCTTCTGGCTCGAACCGATGCTGTCGCGATGCATCAACGCGCCGTCGAACAGGTACGTAACGGTGGCGAGGCCGATATGCGGATGCGGGCGCACGTCCACGCCCGAACCCGGCGCGAGCGTGGCGGGGCCCATGTGGTCGAAGAAGATGAACGGGCCGACGAGCCGCGCCGCGAGCGCGGGCAGCACGCGCCGCACATAGAGATTGCCGATGTCGCGTTGATGAGGCTTGAGAACCGCTTTGATCGATGAGGACATGACGCTTCCTTGATGGGTCGTACGGCGTGTGGTGTTGGCGTAACCGCGAGGCGAAACCGGCGCGCAGGCAAGCCGTGCGAGAGGCTGGCGCTCATTCTAACGCCGGCCTTCGCGACGCGTGGCTACGCGTTGGCGGCGCGGCGCGGCGCGCCACGAGGCGGTAACATTGCCGATTCGACAGCAAGGTTTGACGCAAAAAACAGGAGCAGGGGATGTCGCCGAAGGACTTGTTGCTCGCGCTGGTGGTGGTGCTGGCGTGGGGTGTGAATTTCGTGGTGATCAAGGTGGGGCTGCACGGCGTGCCGCCGCTCCTGCTCGGCGCGCTGCGCTTCCTGCTGGCGGCCTTCCCGGCGGTGCTGTTCGTGAAGCGTCCGAAGATGCCGCTGCGCTGGTTGATCGCCTACGGCGCGACCATCTCGCTCGGCCAGTTCGCGTTCCTCTTCACGGCGATGTACGTGGGCATGCCCGCGGGTCTCGCCTCGGTCGTGCTGCAGGCGCAGGCGTTCTTTACGCTCGGCTTCGCGGCGCTCTTCCTGCATGAGCGCTTTCACGCGCAGAACGTGATCGGACTGCTGATCGCCGCTGGCGGCCTCGCGCTGATCGGCATGGAATCGACCGGGGGCGGCGCGCAAGGCATGACCATCGCCGGCTTCGCGCTCACGCTGTGCGCGGCCTGCATGTGGGCGCTCGGCAATATCGTCACGAAGAAGGTGGGCAAGGTGGATCTCGTCGGCCTCGTGGTGTGGGCGAGCCTCGTGCCGCCGCTGCCGTTCCTCGTGCTTTCGTACTGGATGGAAGGTCCGCAGCGCATCGGGCAAGCGCTCTCGGGCCTCGGCATGACTTCGGTGGGCGCGATCGTCTATCTTGCGTTCGTCGCCACGTTGCTCGGCTATGGCCTCTGGAGCCGCCTGCTCTCGAAGTATCCGGCTAGCCAGGTCGCGCCGTTTTCGCTGCTCGTGCCCATCGTCGGGCTGGCTTCGGCTTCGCTGCTGCTCGGCGAGCGCCTCACGGCCGCCGGGATCGGCGGCGCCGTGCTCGTGATGGGCGGCCTCGCCGTCAACGTGTTCGGCGGCTGGGTCAAGCAGCGGCTCGGCGCCGCGCGCACTTGAGCCCGCTCGCAAATCCTGCTCTGCAAATGAAAACGCCGCGCCGCCCGAAGGCGTGCGCGGCGTGCGCCGAATTGCCGAAGTTCAGGTCATGCGGCCCTTCGCGAGCGGCGGATTGGCCGCGAAATAGCGCTTGATGCCCTTCATGATCGCGTTGGCCATCTTGTCGCGATAGGCGTCGTCGTTGAGCCGGGTCTCTTCCTCGGGATTGCTGATGAAGGCCGTCTCCACGAGGATCGACGGAATGTCGGGGGCCTTGAGCACCGCGAAGCCCGCCTGCTCGACCGAGCCCTTGTGCAGCTTGTTGATCTCGCCGACTTCGTCGAGCACGAAGTTGCCGTAGCGCATCGAGTCGCGGATCTGCGCCGTCGTCGACATGTCGAAGAGCGCGCGGTTCACGGCGGCGTCGGCCGTTTGCACGCTGATGCCGCCGATCTGGTCCGACGAGTTTTCCTTGTTCGCCATCCAGCGCGCCGCCGCGCTCGAGGCGCCGTGCTCCGAAAGCGCGAACACCGACGAGCCGCGCGCGGCAGGCGTGGTGAACGCGTCGGCATGAATCGAGACGAAAAGGTCCGCGCCCACGCGGCGCGCCTTCTGCACGCGCACGTTCAGCGGCACGAAGAAGTCGGCGTCGCGCGTCATCATCGCGCGCATGTTGGGCTGGGCGTCGATCTTCGCGCGCAGCTTCTTCGCGATGTCGAGCGCGACATGCTTCTCGTAGGTGCCCGAGCTGCCGATCGCGCCCGGGTCCTCGCCGCCGTGGCCGGGATCGATCGCGACGGTGAGCAGGCGCGTGGTGGTGCCTCTGCCGGACTTCGGCGGCGCGGTGAAGCCGTAGCTGTCGTCCGTGTTGCCATCGCTGTTGCTGCTGTTGTTGCCGTTGTTACGCTGCGCGACGACGGGCGGCTGCGGCCTGGGCGCAGACTTGCCCGGGCGCGGCACCGCCACGGCCGGCGGCGCCGCCGGAACCGGCGACGGGGGACGCGGCGCGCCGCTCGCGTCGTTCTGCGCGTAGCGCTCGAAGAAGGCGTCGCTGTTGTCGTGCGCGGGTGCATTGGGGCCCGCGAGCGTGGACGGCGTGGAAGGCGGCGCGCTGTCCTTCAATGCCTCGTGCGCGTCGAGCTGCTGCTGCTTGCGCTCGGTCTGCGCGAGCAGGTCCATGAGCGGGTCGGGTGCCACCGCCGGATAGAGGTCGAACACGAGCCGGTACTTGTACGAGCCGATTGGGGCAAGCGTGAACACCTGCGGCTTCACTCCGCCCTTGAGGTCGAACACCATGCGCACCACGTGCGGCTGGTACTGGCCCACGCGCACGGCCTGGATCTGCGGATCGTTCGGCGTGATCTTGGAGACGAGGTTCTTGAGCGCGTCGTCGAGATCGAGCCCGCTGAGATCGACGACGAGACGGTCGGGGCCCTGCAGCAACTGCTGCGCGTTCTGCAGCGGCTGGTCCGATTCGATGGTGACGCGCGTGTAGTCGCGCGCGG
>DATBXG010000069.1:0-5112 GCA_036514415.1 Paraburkholderia sp. | reverse complement strand
AAGCAGCAGTTCGCCCGCCAGCCGCTCGTCGGCCGCCAGTTCGCGCAAGGTCTGCGTGAGCAGGAAGGCTTCGTCGGTCGGCATCGGCACGTTCTGGCCGAGATCGATCAGGCGCGCCGCAGTCAGCGCCGCAGTTAGCGTCCCGGTCAGCGCCCCAGGCGCGCCCGTTGTGATCGCTGCGGCGCGCTCCCTGGACTCGGGCGCGGGCTGCGCGCGGTCCGGCATGCGCGCGCCGTCGGCGTCGGGCTCGGCCACATAGGTTCCGTCGCCCACGCGCGCCACCACCATCCCGCAGCGCTCCAGCTCCGCATAGGCGCGGCTCACCGTGCCGGTCGTGACGCTGAGCTTCTTCGCCAGCAGGCGGTGCGCGGGCAGCTTTTCTCCCGGCAGCATCTGGCCGCCGTGAATGGCCTGCGCGTAGGCGTGGGCGATCGCGCGGTACTTGGGTTCGCTGCTGCGTGAGAGCGTGGGCATCCAGCCGTTCATGGTGTTTTCCCGAATGGGCGAAGCGCGCTGCGGCACGGCGCAACGGCTGCGCCATTATCGCGCCCAATTCGCCGGATTGAAGGCTGTCATTTACTTCAATTGACTTCATTGAGTGCGTGAAATTGACCCTCTAGGATGCCGTAACACCTGACAAGGCCAAGGAGACAAACGCCCGCCCGACCGCGCCTGTGACGCAAAATTGCGCGCGCCGGGCAGCGCCACACGCGCCATGACGAATCGCATCGCCCGCATTACCGTCAGCCGTCACCGGCTGCCTCTCGATCCCCCCTTCCCCGCCTCCTGGGACAGCCGCCCGCGGCGCGCCTTCCCGGCGACGATCGTGCGCGTGGAGGATGACGAAGGCCACGTGGGCGTCGGCTCCGGCGACGCGATGTACGGCCTCGACGACTACCTCGACCTCTTCATCGGCGCGGACCCGCTCGATCTGGCGCGGCACTCCGCAGTGCTCGACAACCTCAGCTTCCACGCGGGGCGCCTCTGGCCGCTCGACGTCGCGCTCTGGGACCTGGCCGGCAAGATCCGCGGCGAGCCCTGCTGGCAAATGGCCGGCGGCCGCGGCAAGCGCGTGCGCGCGTATGCCTCCTCGGGCGTCCATCGCCCCCTGGAAGGCATGGCTCGATGGGCGGAGCATGCCGTAGCGCGCGGCTTTCCGGCGCTCAAGGTGCGCTTTGGCCGCCCGACCCTCGCCGACGATCTCGCCGCCCTAGCCGCCGTGCGCGAAGCCGCAGGCGACAGAATCGAACTGATGGTGGACTGCAACCAGGGCTGGCGCATGCCCTGGGACACACAGGCGCCGTGGCGCGTGGACGAAGCGCTCGACGTGATTCGCCAGATCGAGCGTTACCGCGTGTACTGGGTCGAGGAGCCGCTGCATCGCGGCGACTACGCGGGTCACGCGCAGTTGCGCAAAAAGACCGACGTGCTCATTGCGGGCGGCGAAATGACGCGCGACCCGCACGAATTCGCGGCGCTCCTCGCGCACGACTGCCTCGATATCTATCAGCCCGATGTCGTCTGCACGCTCGGCATGGAAGGCGCGCGGCGTCTCGCCGCGCAAATCGAGGCGCACGGCAAGGTGTTCACGCCGCATACATGGGGCAACGGCATTGGCCTCGCGGCGAACCTGCACGTGGTGGCGGGCGCGGCGCACGCGCCGTTCGTCGAGTTTCCGTATGACCCGCCCGAATGGACGCCGGCGCGTCGCGATTTTCCGCTCAAGGACGTGATCGATATCGACTCTCAAGGCTGGATCGAGCTGGGCGATGCGCCAGGCCTTGGCATCGAACTCGACTCGGCCATGCTCGCGGCCACGCGCGCGCACGACAACCGCTACGACTGAAGCATCACGGGCCAGGGCACGAACGAGATGCCAGCCCGCATATGAAGCATTCCGAAGCATTTCCATAACAAGGAGACATGCAATGAAGCGCTTGACGACCCTGATCCGAGCGGCCTGCCTCGCCGCGCCGCTCGCCCTCGCCGCCTTGCCGGCCCACGCCGCGGGCACCTGGTGCAGCGGCGGCAAGCCCGTGCGCTTTGCGGGCATCACGTGGGAAAGTGGCAACTTCACGAGCGAAGTGCTGCGCTACATCCTCAAGAACGGCTATAGCTGTCAAACCGACACGGTGCCCGGCAGCACCGCGGCCACGGAAACGGCGCTTTCGCGCAACGACCTGCAAGTGTGGGCAGAGCAATGGACGGGCCGCTCGGAGATCATCGCGGGCGCGGTGAAGACGGGCTCCGTGAAGCTCGTGGGCGACACGCTGCCAGGCGGCACGAAAGAAGGCTGGTACGTGCCCGACTACGTGGTGCACGGCGACGCGAAACGCGGCATCAGGGCAAGCACGCCGGATCTACAGTCGGTCAGCGATCTGCCCAAATACAAGGGCCTTTTCGTGGACGACGAGGAACCCGATCGCGGCCGCTTCCTCAATTGCCCCTCGGGCTGGGACTGCGAGCGCGTGAATACGCGTCTGCTCAAGCTGCTCAAGCTCGACGACACCTACACGAACTTCCGCCCCGGCACGGGCGCAGCGCTCGACGCGGCCATCTCGTCGGCCTATGCGCGCGGCAAGCCGATTCTCACCTACTACTGGGAGCCGGCCGCGCTGATGGCGAAGTACAAGTTCGTTCAACTCAAGATGCCGCCTTTCAACGAAGCTTGCTGGAAGACGCTGCGTGAAGAGAACAGCGCGCAGCAGTGCGCCTCGTCGTATCTGGTTTCGCAGCTGAAGATCGGCGTGTCGACGCCGTTCTATCAGGCCGAACCCGACGTGATGGCCTTCTTCTCGAAGGTGAGCTTCCCGATCGACTTCCTGAACACGACGATTCTCGACATGACCGAGCATAAGGTCGACGCGCAGACCGAAGCGCAGAAGTTCCTCAAGCAGCACCCCGAGATGTGGAAGACCTGGGTGCCCGCAGACGTGGCGGCGAAGGTGCAGCAGTCGCTCGGCGCGTAACCGCACACGCGGACCGCGGCCAACCTGTCAGGTCAGATCACGCAGAACAATAAGGCCGCGCCACGCGGCTATACGATACGGATACTTAAATGAAAAAGAAGATTCTCGCAGCGTTGCCGCTGGCGATCGCCGCAGCGGGCGCACACGCCCAAAGCAGCGTGACGCTGTACGGCATCGTCGACCTCGGGGTGGACTACGCCAGCAATGTCGCCACTGGCTCGAACGGCCAGCTCGTGCCGGGCACCGGCAGCAAGCTCGTGCAGATGCAAAGCGGCGTGCCCGCGGGCAGCCGCTGGGGCCTGCGCGGCTCCGAAGACCTGGGCGGCGGCTACTCCGCGA
Source organism: Paraburkholderia sp. (assembly GCA_036514415.1). Lineage (GTDB taxonomy): Bacteria > Pseudomonadota > Gammaproteobacteria > Burkholderiales > Burkholderiaceae > Paraburkholderia. The sequence goes on along the minus strand of DATBXG010000069.1, from coordinate 1,804 downwards.
TCTTCCGGCTCGAAAGCGGCTTCAATGCCGCGACGGGCGGGCTGGGCGGCGGTCTCGCGTTCTCGCGCAACGCGTACGTCGGCTTCAAGTCGGATCGATATGGCCAGGTCACCCTCGGCAAGCAGTGGGACGCGACCGTCGACCTGATCGAGCCGTATTCGCTCAACGGCAACTACGGCGGCTGGTATTTCGCACACCCGAACGACATGGACAACCTCGACAACGGGTTCCCGGTCAACAACGCCGTCAAGTATGTGAGCCCGGTGCTCGCGGGCTTCCAGTTCGAAGGCCATTATTCGTTCGGCGGTCAGGCGGGCCAGTTCTCCAACAACGCCTCGTATAGCGCGGCGGCGGCCTGGACGGCGGGCTCGTTCAGCGCAGGCGTGGGTTATCTGCGCGTGAACAATCCGATCACCGCCGTGGCCGGTTATGGCAGCGGCGGCAGTTTCGTGAACTCGGTGTTCGGCGACGCGCTTGCCAACGCGCGCTACCAGGGCATTCTTTCCGCCGGCGCGTCGTACGTGCTGGGGAGCCTGAGGCTCATGGCGAACTATTCGAACGTGGACTTCTCGTCCGGCAACGGCAGCGGCGACCTGCATTTCCAGAACTACGAAGTGGCCGGCACCTACGCCGTGACACCGGCCTTCACCGTGGGCGCGGGCTACACGTTCACAATGGGCCAGAACCACGCCACGGATGCCTCGCCGAAGTATCATCAGGTCAACCTGATCGGCCAGTACTCGCTCTCGAAGCGCACGTCGCTCTACGCGATGGGCGTGTACCAGCACGCCGCAGGCGCCGCGGAGCACGCGCAGATCACGGGCTTCAACCCGTCGGGCACCGACAACCAGGTCGTCGCACGCCTGGGTATCACGCACACGTTCTGACGCTTGACACGCTGTCCTTATCATTGACGACGCGCCGGTGTAATTCGCAATACGCCGGCGCTCCTGCATCGCGAGGCTTGCATGCGCCGCCTACCCTCTTTATCGGCCCTGCGTTCGTTCGAGGAGGCGAGCCGCACGCTCAGCTTCACCAAGGCAGCGCAGAACCTGCACGTGACCCAGGGCGCGATCAGCCGCCAGATACGCCTGCTCGAAGACTATCTCGGCACGCCGCTCTTCATGCGGCATCATCACCGGCTCGAAATCACGGCCGCGGGCAAGCGTCTGCTGCCTACGCTGCAGGCCGCGTTCGACAGCATCGCCCATACGCTCGACACGATCCGCGCCGATCCGTCGAACAGCCTGCTCAGTCTGAACGCCGCGCCCACGCTCGCCACGCGCTGGCTTACGCCGCGCCTGCGCGACTTCCAGGTGCGCCACCCCGATCTGCGCATCTCCATCACCAACGAATACGGGCCGCTGCACGGCACGGAGCGCAACGAAGATTGCCAGATCCGCTTCGGCATGGAACCACTGCCGGGCGGCCAGAGCACGCTGCTCATGCGCGAGCGCCACGTGCTGGTCGGCTCGGCGCGCGAGTTCAGCCAACCCGCCGCCGATCAAAACGCGCTACGCGAGATCCTCGCGCAGCATCCATGGCTCTATATCCTCGATATCGACCGGCGCCTGCTGGTCTGGGAAGCGTGGCTCGAAGCCGCGGCGCTCGACGTGCAGATGGCGCCGCGCGGAGAACTGGAGTTCAGCACGCTCGATCAGGTCATTCACGCAGCAGTGGCCGGCCTTGGTATCGCCGTTGCCGACCGGCACATGATCGAGCCCGAACTGGAGAACGGCACGCTCGTCCAGTTGAGCGAAGTGGAAGTGGTGGGACCTTCGGGATACTGGCTCGACGTGCGGCC
>DATBXG010000068.1:0-2984 GCA_036514415.1 Paraburkholderia sp. | reverse complement strand
GGCTGGGCCGCTGCGGCAGGCCTGCCGTTCCTCGAGGCACGCGACCGCCGCGGCGCGGGCGCGAAGCCGGCCGCCGAAGAAGGCGCAAGCGACGGCGAGGCATCGAATGCTTCTGCTACCACTACCGCTTCTGCCACTGCTTCGGCCGCGCCGCAAGCCAGCGCTGCGCAGCCCGAACTCTTTACCGCCGACACGGATCCGGCCGCACCGCAAGCCACCCCTGCGCAGCCCGAACTCTTTTCCGCCGACGTCGACTCCGCCGCCGCTGACATCACCGCAGCGGCGACGTTCGACGCCGGCGCATCGGGCGCGCGCGCGGAACCCACGCTCGTGATCGACCGGCCGTTGCGCTCGGGCCAGCGCATCTACGCGAAGGGCGACGTGGTCGTGCTCGGCCTCGTTTCCAACGGCGCGGAAGTGATCGCCGAAGGCAACATCCACATTTACGCGCCGTTGCGCGGCCGCGCGCTTGCGGGCGTGCACGGCAACCACGACGCACGCATTTTCTGCACGAGCCTCGAGGCGGAACTGATTTCGATTGCGGGCATCTACCGTACCACTGAAGTTCCACTCGCCGACGACGTGCGGGGCAAGCCGGCTCAAATCCGGCTGGAGGAAGAAAAGCTGTTGATCGAACCGTTGAGGCTCACCTGAGTCCCTGTTCGGGCGCATGCACGCAAACCATGCAATGCGCGCGTGTTTGAGCAGGGCGCGATGAGACCAAACTGAGAAACTGACGAACGCAAGGTAAGGGAATGGCAAAAATCATTGTGGTGACTTCGGGCAAGGGTGGTGTCGGTAAAACGACCACGAGCGCGAGTTTCGCATCGGGCCTCGCGTTGCGCGGCCACAAGACCGCGGTCATCGATTTCGACGTGGGCCTGCGCAATCTCGACCTCATCATGGGTTGCGAGCGCCGCGTCGTGTACGACCTGATCAACGTGATCCAGGGTGAGGCAAACCTCAATCAGGCGCTCATCAAGGACAAGAAGTGCGAAAACCTCTTCATCCTGCCGGCCTCGCAGACGCGCGACAAAGACGCGCTCACGAAGGAAGGCGTGGAGAAGGTGATCGAGGACCTGCGCAAGATGGAGTTCGAGTACATCGTGTGCGATTCGCCCGCAGGCATCGAATCGGGCGCGCTGCTCGCGATGCACTACGCGGATGAAGCGCTCATCGTGACGAACCCGGAAGTGTCTTCCGTGCGCGACTCGGACCGCATTCTCGGCATGCTCTCGTCGAAGACGAAGCGCGCCATCGATGGCAAGGACCCGATCAAGGAGCACCTGCTCATCACGCGCTACAACCCGAAGCGCGTGAGTGAAGGCGAGATGCTGTCGCTCAGCGACATTCAGGAGATCCTGCGCATCGAACTGATCGGCGTGATTCCCGAATCGGAAGCGGTGCTGCACGCATCGAATCAGGGTTTGCCCGCCGTGCATATGGACGGCACTGACGTCGCCGAGTCGTACAAGGACGTCGTGTCACGCTTTCTCGGCGAGGACAAGTCGCTTCGTTTCACCGATTACCAGAAGCCGGGCCTGCTCCAGCGCCTCTTCGGTAGCAAGTAAGGGAGGCGTACGTCATGTCGTTTCTTTCGTTTTTTCTCGGCGAGAAGAAGAAGTCCGCCTCGGTAGCGAAGGAACGCCTGCAGCTCATCATTGCTCACGAGCGCGCAGGCGGCCATCCGCCCGCCGATTATCTGCCGGCCCTGCAACGTGAACTGGTCGCGGTGATCTCGAAGTACGTGAAGATCTCCGACGAAGACATACGCGTGAGCCTCGAACGTCAGGACGATCTCGAAGTGCTCGAGGTCAAGATCGAGATTCCGCAGGCCTGAGATTCAACGCGCGCAGCAGCTGCGCTGCGCGCACCGTTTGTCGCGCTGTTTGTCGTATCGCTTCGCTTTTCCACGCGCCTTCGTTTTCACGCGCTGCGCTTTGGCGCGGCCGCCCGCCTTGCCGAAATATCCGGTTTCACTTCACCCTCTGCCGTTACACCGCCGACGTCGGCGCAACGCCGTGCTCGCGCATTGATCGGGTAACGCCAATCATGGCGTCCAAAATCAAGGGTGATCAACATGAACAACTCCGTTCGCCTCTTCATCGCGAAGGCTGCGATCGTCGCCGCCGGGACGTGCGCTGTGGCAGCGCCGGCATTCGCCGAAATCGTCGTCGTCGAGCCCAGCGCGCCGCCGCCCGTCGAACGCGTGGAAGTCGTGCCGGCGCCGCGCGTGGGCTACGCGTGGGACAAAGGCCACTGGCGTTGGGACCACGGTCAGTATGTGTGGGTGAGGGGCCATTGGCAGGCCGGGCGCGTGGGGTATCACTGGGTGGCGGGCCACTGGATCGCGCACGGCCCGAACTGGCACTGGGTCGAAGGTCACTGGGCCGCCTGACGCCCCGGGAGGAGCCACATCATGAGTAAAAAGCTGCTTGCGGCGGCCGTGCTCGCGCTTACGCTGGCGGGGTGCATTGTCGTGCCGGCGCGGCCCATGTACATGAGACCCGCACCGGTCGTGATCTACTAGTACTAGCCGTCGACCGCTTTTGTCGATCCCTCGACGGATCGTCCATACCGGGCCCGACACGCATTGCCGCGTCGGGCCCGGCGTGTTTTGCGGCGCGCATCGTCGATGTCTAGCCTGGGTCCGCAAGAAGGGGACAGATATCGCTCGTTCTGACCACCGTTTCCCTAGGTTGCCGCAAGGTTCGTCCGCTAAAATCTCGCGAAATCCATGGCAGACTGGAGTATCGGGCCCTGCGGTCCGCAGCACAATGAAACGAGTTTTGATTGTCAAAGTGACTTCGCTCGGCGACATCGTCGAGGCACTTCCGGTAGTAGCCGACGTGCAGCGCGCCTTTCCAGGCGTGAAGGTCGACTGGGCCGCGGACGAGGCCTTCGCCGATATCGTGCGCTGGAACGCGGGCGTCGACCGCGTGCTTTGCGCGCCGCTGCGCCGCTTCAAGAAGGCGCGCCGCTGG
>DATBXG010000067.1:0-5760 GCA_036514415.1 Paraburkholderia sp. | reverse complement strand
ACGGCATGTTGTCGACGCGGAACGACGGCACGTCGTTGATCACGACGCCGCCCACTTCGAGCGCATCCCACGCGCGATGCGCGTGCGCGAGCGAATCGGTGAACACGCCCGCCTGCAGCCCGAAATCGCTGTCGTTGACGATATCCAGCGCCTTGCCGAAGTCGTCGAAGCGCTCGAGTATCGCGACCGGCCCGAACGCCTCCTTGCGGTAAAGATCGGTGTCGCGGCCCACGTTTTCGAGCAGCGTGGCCTCGAACATCGCGCCGTCCACCTTGCCGCCCGCGACGATCTTCGCGCCCGCGAGCACCGCGCTCTCCATCCAGCCCGCGAGGCGCTTCGACTCCGATTCGGAGATCATCGGCCCGACGAAGGTGGTCTCGTCTTTCGGGTCGCCCATCTTGAGCGTCTTGACCTTGGCGATGAGCTTCTCGCGCAGCGCGTCGTAAATCGACGCGTGGACGAGGATGCGCTGCACGCCGATGCAGCTCTGCCCCGACTGGTAATACGCGCCGAACGCGAGCCGGTCGACCACGTAATCGAGCTTGCCGCCCTGGTCGCCATCGACCACGGCCGCCGCGTTGCCGCCCAGCTCGAGCACCACTTTCTTCTTGCCGGCCTTCTTCTTGAGATCCCAGCCCACCGCGGGCGAGCCCGTGAACGAGAGCAGCTTGAAGCGCTCGTCGGTGGTGAAGAGATCGGCGCCGTCGCGATGCGCGGGCAGGATCGAAAACGCGCCTTTCGGCAGATCGGTCTCCGCGAGTATCTCGCCGATGATGAGCGCGCCCACCGGCGTCCGGCTCGCGGGCTTGAGCACGAACGGCACGCCCGCCGCGAGCGCGGGCGCGACCTTGTGCGCGGCCAGGTTGAGCGGGAAGTTGAACGGCGAGATGAACGAGCATGGCCCGATCGGCACGCGCTTCACGTAGCCGTGATAGCCCTTCGCGCGCGCCGAGATTTCGAGATTCACGATGTCGCCATCGATGCGCACGCTTTCCTCGGCGGCCACGCGGAACGTGTCGATGAGGCGCGTGGCCTCGCCGCGCGAATCGTTGATCGGCTTGCCCGCCTCGATGCACAGCGCCATCGCCAGTTCGTCGAAGCGCTCGCGAAAGCGCGCCACGCAGTGGTCGATCACCGCCTGGCGCTTGAACGGCGGGAACGCGCGCATGGCGGGCATGGCGGCTTCGGCGGCCGCGATGGCTTTGTCGATGGCCTTCGCGTCGGCGAGCGCGACACGCGTGGCGACTTCGCCGCTGTACTTGTCGGTGACCTCGAGATCGGTGTTGGCGGCGACCGCCTCATTGGCCAGGTAGTACGGATAGGTCGGTTTGAGCATGGCGGATTCTCCGGAAGTGCTGCCTCATAGCTGCGCGCTCAGGCGCTTGATCTCGCGGTTGAGCACGCGCTCGTTGTCCGCATAGTCGATGGGCACGTCGATCACGTGCACGCCGGGCTGCGCGAGGCACTGCTCGACGAGCGGCTTGAGTTCGTCCGCCGCGCCCACACGGTGGCCATGCGCACCGTAGCTCCGCGCATAGTCGACGAAATCGGGGTTCTGCAGCGTCATGCCGTAGTCGGGAAAATTCATGTTTTCCTGCTTCCAGCGAATCATCCCGAACGCGTCGTCGCGCAGCAGCAGCACGACGAGATCGAGCTTCAGGCGCACCGCCGTCTCCAGCTCCTGCGAATTCATCATGAAGCCGCCGTCGCCGCACACGGCGACGACCTTGCGTTGCGGGTGCACGATCTTCGTGGCGATGGCCGAGGGCAGGCCCGCGCCCATCGAGGCGAGCGCGTTGTCGAGCAGGATCGAATTGGGCTCGCGCGCGCGGTAGTAGCGCGCGAACCAGATCTTGTACATGCCGTTGTCGAGACACAGGATGCCGTCCTCGGGCATCGCGGCGTACACGTCGTGCACGAGCCGCACCGGATACATCGGAAAACGCGCGTCGTGCTGACCCTTGGCGAGATGCGCTTCGAAATGGCGCTTGATTTCCTCGAAGCGGGCGAAGTCCCACGCGTGCTCGCGCGGCTTGAGGCGCTCCTTCAGTTGCCACACGGCGTTGGCGATGTCGCCCACCACTTCGATCTGCGGGAAATACACGGGGTCGACTTCCGCGCCGAGAAAGTTCACATGAATGACGGTTTTCTCCTCGGCGCTGCGCATGAAGAATGGCGGCTTCTCGATCACGTCGTGGCCGACGTTGATGATGCAGTCGGCGTGCTCGATCGCGCGGTGCACGAAGTCGCCGTCCGAAAGCGTGGCGTTGCCGAGCCAGAGCGGATGCGATTCGTCGATCACGCCCTTGCCCATCTGCGTGGTGAAGAACGGGATGCCGGTTTCGTCGACGAATTCGCGCAGCACGTTGCGCGTGGTCTTGCGGTTGCCGCCCGCGCCGATCATGAGGAGCGGATGGCGCGCCGAGCAGATGGCCGCGACCGCGTGCGCGACAGCCTTCTCCTCCGCGACCGGCCGGCGGCTGTAGCTCTTGGGAATCGGCTTGCCGTCGCCTTCCTCGTCGGCGACGTCTTCGGGCAGCTCCAGATGCACGGCGCCGGGCCGCTCCTGCTCGGCCTGGCGAAACGCCTCGCGCACGAGCGCCGGAATATTGCCGATGGAGACGATCTGGCGCGCGTACTTGGTGAGCGGCTCCATCATGCGCACCACGTCGACGATCTGGAAGTGGCCCTGCTTGCTCGACTTGATGGGCTTCTGCCCCGTCACCATCAGCATGGGCATGCCGCCCAGCTGCGCGTAAGCGGCGGCGGTGACGAAGTTGGTGGCGCCGGGCCCGAGCGTGGACAGACACACGCCGGTGCGGCCGGTGAGCCGCCCGTAGGTGGCGGCCATGAAGCCCGCGGCCTGTTCGTGACGCGTGACGATCAGACGAATCTTCGAGCGCCGCAGCGATTCGAGCAGATCGAGGTTTTCTTCCCCGGGAATACCGAACACATAATCGACGCCTTCGGCTTCGAGCGCCTTCACGAAAAGATCCGATGCTTTCATCGACCACCTCGCTGGCAGGAGCGTGGCCGGCGGCGCGGGCGGCAGCCGGCCTTTACCCTTCATGCAGGCCGACAGGTTACTCCGGCAAGGCGGAATGTGTCGTGAAGCGTGCGTTCGGCGTTAGCGCATGATCGTCGCGCAGCCCGAGAGTACCGGCTTCGGACTCGCGCCGGACGTGACGTCGTAGAGATCCGCGCCGTGGCCCTTGGTCCACCAGGCGTAGCGCTCGGCGACGTACCTCACGCCGGAGGCGGCGATCACGCCGACGAAGAGCAGCTTGCGGCCGCTCACGGGCACGAGCGCGAAGCTCTGGCCGTTGGCCGCATTGAGATAGGTGACCTTGAAGGTCTTGCCGTTCGCGCAGGTGTAGCTGAACGTGTGGCGCGCCTGCACCTGAATGTCGCGTACTTCCAGCGGCGTGGCGCTGGCCGCGTGGGCCGCGTTCATGGCCAGCGCGGCGGCGCACCCGCACGCCAGCGCGAGCGCGAGCGCGAGCGCGCGGCCCGACTGGATCGCGCGGATTGCACCTGTAGAAAAGAACCCGGCGGCGCCGCTTCGACCTTCGATCATGACGTTCTCCGTGTGGAGCCATTGCCCCCGCGGCCCCGGCGGCCCCGGTGCCGCACACCGCCTGCCGCGCGCAAAGTGTTGGCCCACACGATAACCCGGGACGCACGCTGGCCGCCTTGTGCACGGCCAGCGCTGCGCGCGGGACGCGAGACTTACTTCGCTGCGTCGCCCGCGACCGGGAGCACGGGACGCACCGCCGCAGCCGCCGCGCGGGCGCGCGAGCGGGCTTCGTCGGTATCGGCGCCCGTGGCGAGCGCCACGCCCATGCGGCGCTTCACGAAGCTCTCGGGCTTGCCGAAGAGACGCAGGTCCGCGCCCGGCACGGCCAGCGCCTCTGCCACCCCTTCGAACGCGATGCCGCGCGCGTCCATGCCGCCATAGATCACGGCCGAGGCGCCCGGACCGCGCGCCGTCGTATCGACGGGCAGGCCGAGGATCGCGCGCGCATGCAGCTCGAACTCGGAGAAGCGCTGCGAGGCGAGCGTGACGAGCCCCGTGTCGTGCGGACGCGGGCTCACTTCCGAGAACCACACCTCGTCGCCGCGCACGAACAGTTCCACGCCGAACAGGCCGCGCCCGCCCAGCGCCTCGGTCACCTTGTGCGAGATCTCGCGCGAGCGCTCGAGCGCCTTCGCGCTCATCGGCTGCGGCTGCCACGACTCGACGTAATCGCCGTCCACCTGGAGGTGGCCGATCGGATCGCAGAAATACGTCTGCACCTGGCCGCTCGCCGGATCGATCGCGCGCACCGTGAGCTGCGTGATTTCGTAGTCGAAGTTGATGAATCCCTCGACGATCACGCGCCCGCGATTCACGCGGCCGCCCGCGAGCGCGTACTCCCAGGCGCGCTCGACGTCGGCGTCGCTGCGCACGACCGACTGCCCCTTCCCCGACGACGACATCACCGGCTTCACCACGCACGGATAGCCGACCTTGGCGACGCCGGCCTTCAGCTCGTCGAGCGAGTCGGCGAATGCGTAGGGCGAGGTGGCGATGCCGAGTTCCTCGGCGGCGAGGCGGCGAATGCCCTCGCGGTTCATCGTGAGCTGCGCGGCGCGCGCGGTGGGGATCACCTCGGCAACGCCTTCGGCCTCGACGGCGGCGAGCGCGTCGGTGGCGATGGCCTCGATTTCGGGCACGACGAGATGCGGGCGCTCGGCGTCGATGAGCGCACGCAGCGCCTTCGGATCGGCCATGTCGATCACGTGCGCGCGATGCGCGACCTGATGGCCGGGCGCATTTTCATAGCGGTCGACGGCGATCACTTCGACACCGAGACGCTGCAGCGCGATGATCACTTCCTTGCCGAGCTCGCCCGCGCCTAGCAGCATGACACGGGTGGCGGTAGCGGAAAGCGGCGTGCCGATGCGGGGGCGGGTTTGCATGATGTCTCCAGAATGACGGTAGTGCGCAGATGCGTAAGAGCGCCGATGTTAACACGCGGCCTCGCCGCCGCGAGGCGCTTTGCGGCGCCGGCGCACGGCCCGCTCATGAGCGGCGCAAGCACGTTTGCGCTCGCGTGCTGCAGCGCGGTGCGTTACGCTTACGCCTTCGCCGATTACGAGGAACGATGCGATGCTTGACAGCCAGAGTCCGCGCCAGCGCCTGCGCCCTGCCCGGGACGTTTTCGCGCGGCCGCTCGCCTCGCGCGCGGCAATGCTCGCCGCGGCCCTGCTGGTTTGCGCATGCAAGCTGCCGGTGCACACGGACGCCTCGGCGCCGCTGCCCGACCCGTTCAACCCCGCCACGACGCAACTGCTCGACAACACGCACTGGCAGCTCGTGGAATGGAAGCGCGCCGACGGCACGCTGCGCGCGGTGCCGGGCCCGAACCTCGACACCGGCAGCGCCGAGAACCCCGTCGCGCGCCCGCTCACGCTCGACCTTTCGACCGAGAACGGCCAGCGCCGCGCGAGCGGCTTCTCGGGCTGCAACCGCTATTTCGGCGCGTATCAGCTGAAAAACGGCCTGCTCTCGTTCAGCCAGCTCGGCGGCACGCGCATGGCGTGCATCGGCGCGGGCGGTGACATCGAGGGGCCCTTTCTCGAAGCGCTCTCGCATATCGCGCGCTCGGGCGTGCAGATGCGCCATCCGCAATCGCTCTTTCTCGTGCTCGAAAACGGCGACCGCCTGACATTCGCCGAAGCAGGCACTGCCGCAGGGGCCGCAACAGGCGCGACCCC
>DATBXG010000066.1:0-2503 GCA_036514415.1 Paraburkholderia sp. | reverse complement strand
CCGCGCACAGCGCAGGCCGTAACGGAACCGGCGTTGCAGTTGCGCGGCCTGCGCCTGGCGCCTGGTAGCGAGGCGTTCGATCTCGAGGTGCGGCAGGGCGAGATCGTCGCGATCGTCGGCCCTGTGGGGGCCGGCAAGTCGAGGCTTGCGCAGGTGATATTCGGCGCGCAGCGGGCGGTGGCGGGCGAGATGCATCTTTACGGCCAGCCATGGGCCCCACGCACACCGGCCGACGCGATTCGCGCGGGCGTATTCCTCGCGGGCGAAGATCGCTGGCGCACGTCACTCTTTCCCGACACCGTTGCGTTCGCATCGATCGCCGGCACGCTCAGCTTTCCGTTTCTGTCGCGCTGGCAGCGCGGTGGCGGCCTGCCGCACAAACGCGAGCGGGCCGAGGCACGCCGTGCAATCGAGGCCTTCGACATTCGCTGCGAGGGTCCAGACGATCGCGTTTCGCGCCTTTCGGGCGGCAACCAGCAAAAGGTGCTGCTTGCGCGCTGGCACGCCGAGCCGGCCAGGCTGCTCCTTCTCGACGAGCCCTTTCAGGGCGTCGACGCGGGGGCGCGAGCCGATATCGCTGCCACGCTGCGCCGCCGCGCGGCTGGACGCGCGACGCTCGTGTTCGTGAGCGAGCTCGAAGAGGCGCATGAAGTCGCCGACCGGATCGTCTCGTTCGATCGCGGTGCCGTCGAGCACGATGGCGTTGCCGAAACCCTTCTCACCAACTGAACCATGCCATCCATCACGCCAACGCTTGCCTCCGAAGACTCGCACGCCCGCAACGCGACGGCGCGGCGCCGCCCCGGCCTGTTCGTCGCGCTCGAACGCAGCGGCCTGCTGCTCGTGCTTGCCGCGCTCGTGGTGTTCTTCACGATGCGCGAGCCTGCATTCCTGAACGTCGCGAACCTGTTCAGCATCCTCCAGGCGGTGTCGATCGTGGCGTTGCTCGGCATCGGCGTGACGATCACGCTGGCCGCGGGCGGCTTCGACCTTTCCGTCGGCAGCATCGCCGCCACTGCGCAGATGGCCGCGAGCTACGTGCTCGTGGTCTGGCACGGCAACGGCTGGGAGGCTGTGCTCGCCTGCCTCGCGCTTGGCGTAGCCGCGGGGCTGTTCAACGGCGTGCTGATCACGCGCCTGCATGTGCCGGACCAGCTTGCGACGCTCGGCACGCTCTTCCTGCTCGCCGGGCTGCAGCTGATTCCAACGGGAGGGCGTTCGCTCGCCACGGGCACGATCCTGCCCGACGGCACGGAGGCGAGCGGCGCGTTTCCCGCCGCGTTTCTTGCGCTCGGGCGTGCGCGCCTTCTCGACGTCGTACCTGTGCCCGTGCTCGTGCTGCTCGTGCTGACCGTGCTCGTTTCGGTCGTCATGGGATCGACCCGGTGGGGGCGCGTGATCTACGCCATCGGCGGCAACGAGACGGCCGCGCGGCTGGCCGGCGCGCCCACGGCCCGCTACCGGCTGGCCGCTTACGTCGCGTCCGCGACGATCGCTTCGCTCGGCGGGCTGCTCATCGCCGCGCGTGTGGGGCGAGGCGATGTGAGCGCGGGGCATTCGTTGCTGCTCGACGCGGTGGCGGCGGCGCTCGTGGGCTACGCCGTGTGGGGCGCGAAACGGCCCAATGTGCCGGGCACGGTGATCGGCGCGGTGTTCGTCGGCGTGCTGCTCAACGGGCTCACGATGCTCAATGCGCCGTACTACCTGCAGGATTTCATCAAGGGCGCGCTGCTGGTCGTGGCGCTGGCGTTCACGTTCAGCATCGGCCGCAGCATTGAGGGGCGCCACTGAGGCGGCCAGGCGCGCTGCAATTTTTTCGTTGACAAGTCACACAACCAGATCGAGCGGAGCAAAACATGGCAGAGACACTGGCAGGTATCGAGACACCCGGGACCGCCCCCGTAACGCAAGCCGCGCACGTCATTGCCACCGACAGCGAGGCGCTAGCAGTTGCAAGGGAACTGGCCGCCCGGCTCGCCGAGGGGGCAGCGCTGCGCGACAGCGAACGGCGCCTGCCGCACGAGGAGATCGAGTGGTTTTCGCAGTCGGGCCTGTGGGGCATCACGGTGCCCAAGGCCTACGGTGGAGCTGGCGTCTCGTTCGTCACGCTTACGGAGGTCGTCAAGCTCATTGCGGCGGCCGACCCGTCGCTCGGGCAGTTGCCGCAGAATCACTTCGGCCTCGTCGACGTGATTGCGCTGACCGGCACCGACGAGCAGAAGCGCTACCTGTTTGGCGAAGTTCTCGCGGGCAAGCGCTTTGGCAACGGCTTCTCGGAGAAGGGCACGAAGCACGTGCTCGACCTGAAGACGCGGGTGCAGCGCGACGGCGATCACTACGTCGTGGACGGTACCAAGTTCTATTCGACGGGCGCCCTGTTTGCCCATTTCGTTCCCGTGCTCGGACTCGACGAGGACCGCAGGGGATGGCTTGCCTATATTCCGCGCGGCGCGCAAGGGCTCAGCGTGGTCGACGACTGGTCCGGTTTCGGCCAGCGCACCAC
>DATBXG010000065.1:0-7972 GCA_036514415.1 Paraburkholderia sp. | reverse complement strand
AGACGTCGGTGGCGAGGCGCACCGTCGGCGGGACGGTCGCGATCCAGTCGAGGCCGTAAAACACCGCGAAAACCGGTAGCCCGAAGAAGTCGATGCCGAACGCGTGCGGCAGATAGATCAGCGAAAGGCCGCGCAGACCGTAGTACCAGAACAGCAGCAGGCGGCTGTTGAAGCGGTCCGAGAGCCAGCCCGAGAGCGTCGTACCGAACAGGTCGAAGATGCCCATCGTCGCGAGCAACGAGGCGCCCTGCACTTCGGTCATGCCGTAGTCGCCGCACATGGCGATGAGGTGCGTGCCCACATAGCCGTTCGTACTCGCGCCGCAAATGAAGAAGCTGAAGAAGAGCAGCCAGAAGTCGCGTGTGCGGCTAGCCGAGAAGAGCGCGTCAAACGCGATCTTCAGCGGATTTTGCTGCGGAGCGGGCGGTGCGACGGGGGTGCTCTCGTCCTCGCCGAACGGACGCAGGTTCACACTCGCGGGCCGCTCGGGCAACAGGAACAGCACGAGCGGCAGCACCACGGCCGCCGCCGCCGCGACCACGAGCACCACCGGCTGCCAGCCGTATTTCTGGGCAATGGCCGCGAGGAACGGCAGGAACACGAGTTGCCCCGTGGCCGAACTCGCGGTGAGGATGCCCATGGCAAGGCCGCGGTGCGAGTGGAACCAGCGGGTGACGACGGTCGCCGAAAGCGAGAGCGCGGCCACGCCTGTCGAGCCGCCCACCATCACGCCCCAGATCAGGATCATCTGCCATGGGTGCGTCATCAGCGCGGAGAGCGCCACGCCCGCCGCCATGGCGGCGAGCGCCGCGAGCAGCGTGGGCCGCACGCCGAAGCGCTGCATGGCGGCCGCTGCGAACGGGCCCATGAGGCCGTAGAGCGCGATGTTCACCGAGATGGCGAGCGAGATCGTCGCCCGGCTCCAGCCGAAATCGTGCTCCAGCGGCACCATCATGACGCTGGGCGTCGCACGCGTACCCGCCGCCGCCAGCAGCACCAGAAACACCACCGCCACGACAAGCCATCCGTAGTGGAATCGCCCGACTATTCGCCTCGCTGCCCAGTTCATTCGTGCTCCTGTTACGCCGCGGCATGCAAGGATGCGCGCACAGTTTTCGTTGATCGTTCGTTGAAGGTTCGCTGCTTCGGCTGGCGTGGCTGCGTCAATCCGCCATCGCCCGATTGTTACCGATCGGTCACAAGTGTGTTGCGATAGTAGTTACCGCTCGGTAACATGTCAAGCAAACCCCTGATCGCGAGATGCCCTCATGAAACACGAAGGCCACGACGAAACGTCCACTCCCGCCGCACGGACGAGCCGCCCGCGCGCGCAGACGGCCGGCGCGCGCGCCCATGAGCACTTGCTGCGCGCCGCCGACGAGCTGTTCTACCGCGAAGGCGTGCGCGCGGTCGGCATCGAAGCCGTGGTCGAGCGCGCGGGTGTCAACAAGATGAGCCTGTACCGGCAGTTTTCGTCGAAGGACGATCTCGTCGTCGCGTACCTGCAGCGCTGCGATGCGCGTTTTTTCGAGCGCTTCGACGAAAGCCTTGCGAAGCATCCAGGCGAGCCGGCGAAGCAACTGGTCCAGTATTTCGAGGACCTCTCGCGCCGTGCTTCGGCGCCGGGCTATCGCGGCTGTCCGTTCGTGAACGTTGCGACCGAATTTCCCGACGCCACACATCCCGCGCGGCGCAGCGTCGACCGCAACAAGACCAGGCTCATGGCACGGCTCACCGCGCTCGCGCAGGAAGCAGGCGCCAACGATCCGGTCGCGCTCGCCGAGGAGCTCGCGCTGCTCGTCGAAGGCATTTACGCCGCAAGCCAGACTTACGGCCCGGGATGCGGGGCGATTCTGGCGGCGCCGCGCATGGCAAAGCTGTTGATCACGGCCGCATGCCCCGGGCGCTAGCCGACCGTAAAATGTCACGATGAACGAAACCGCTGCTCCGTCCCCCGCCGCTCCATCCCCCGATCACGCCGCCATTCTCGAAGCGACGCGCCACTGGCTCACGCGCGCCGTGATCGGCCTGAACCTCTGCCCGTTCGCGAAGAGCGTGCACGTGAAGAACCAGATTCGTTATGTGGTCAGCGAAGCCGCCGAACTGGAAGGTGTCCTTACCGATCTCGAGCGAGAACTTCACACGCTCGCCCAGGCAGACGCCGCCGAAATCGACACGACGCTGCTGATCCTGCCCCACGCGCTCACCGACTTCGCGGACTTCAACGACGCGACCTGGTTCGCCGAGCGCCTCGTGCGCCAGTTGCGGCTGGAAGGCACGCTGCAGGTCGCGAGCTTCCACCCGGACTACCAGTTCGAGGGGACCGCGCCGGACGACATCGAGAACTACACGAACCGCGCGCCGTATCCCATCTTGCATCTGCTGCGGGAAGCGAGCATCGAGCGCGCAGTCGAGGCGTTCCCCGACGCCGCCGACATCTACGAGCGCAATCAGGAAACGCTGCGCAAGCTCGGTTTCGAAGGTTGGCGCGAGTGGATGAGCAAGCGCGACTGACGCCGCGCGGTGGGCAGACTCAGGCTTCGGTCGCCGGCTCGGCGGACGCCTCGCCATCCTCGGCGAAAAAGCGCTCGCGCAGGTCCGCGAGCCCGAACGTATCGAGAATCTCGTTGAGCCGCGCCGCCGGACGGCGTCGCGGCAAATCCTTGTACTGGGCGATGATGAGTTCGTTTTTCATCGAGTGCTCCCAGCCCACCAGTTCCGTCACGCTCACCTGATAGCCGTGCGCCTCGAGTTGCAGGCAGCGCAGCACGTTGGTGATCTGGCTACCGAATTCGCGCGTATGCAGCGGGTGACGCCAGATTTCGGTCAACGCCTGTCCGAGCGACTTGCCCTTGTTGCGACGCAGCACACCCGCGACCTCGGCCTGGCAACACGGCACGACCACGATGTAGCGCGCGTGCTTCTTGAGCGCGAAGCGGATGGCGTCGTCGGTGGCGGTGTCGCAGGCATGCAGGGCCGTCACGATATCGACGCTCGGCGGCAATTGCGGCGACGTGATCGAGTCGGCAACGGAAAGGTTCAGAAACGACATCCCGCCGAAGCCCAGGCGTTCGGCGAGTTCCTGGGAGTGCTGCACGAGCTCGTCGCGCGTTTCGATGCCATAAATGTGTGACCTGTCGCGCTGATCCTTGAAGAACAGGTCGTAGAGAATGAAGCCGAGATAGGACTTGCCCGCACCGTGATCGACAAGGGTCACGTCGCGGCCATCCTCCTTGAGATCCTTGAGCAGCGGCTCGATGAACTGGAACAGGTGGTACACCTGCTTCAGCTTGCGGCGGCTGTCCTGGTTCATCTTGCCGTCGCGCGTCAGGATGTGGAGCTCCTGCAGGAGTTCGACGGACTGGTTCGGACGGACTTCGTAAGTCTTGCTGGACATCGGCGTGGTCAGTTGAGTGGCGAGGCATGCCGCGAAACGTGCGACAGGCGACAGAAGGGTTGCAGTATTCCTGTCATTTTACGAAAAAAGCTAGTCGAGGCTGCCGAACCCACAAGAGCGGCCAGTGTCGTAACAAAGTCATTGCGTCCAGCACGCTGACCCACGTGCGGACAGGAGGGAGGGGTTGAATAGAAGAGACACGAGGATTTTCGTCCCCGATGCCCAAAAAAGGACCAAAACGTAGCGCGACCGGTCGGCAACGCATCGGCAGGCGCGCATTGGGAGGTCGCACCGGGAGTGCCGGTTGCGATGGATCAGGCTGGCGCAGTCCTCGCTGCGCGAAGAGCGCACGACGCTGCACTGCCTTGCATGGGGCATGCAATGAATACGATACCTGACGGAAACGCAGAGCAAAAATTCCAGGAACTGCTTACGAAACTCGTCACGGTTCCCGACTGGACGGAAAAGCAGCAACTGGAGCTGGAAATGGCGCGCGACATCTCGGTGGAGATGCTGCGGGTCGCGGAAACCATGCGCGACGGCCCATCGGATCTCGAGACCTGTCTGATTCTGCTGAAGTACGCAAAGGTGCTCGATTTCGTGATGTCGGCGCTGGCGTCGCGCCGCGATATCAAGCCGCAAACGCTCCGCGTGATTTTCAAGCTGGCAGGCCTCAAGGTCGACGAGGCCTATCCGGGGTGACGCCAATGTGAATCCGGAACGCCGGCGCGGCGGTTGCGCCGCCAGCGCCGATGATCGACAGCCACACGGGCCGCCAGCGGCCCGCCCTCTTCTTTTTGCCTACGCTTTTTTCCCCTGACCCACACTCACTCCGCGCGCACCTTCAGGCGCCAGAGCGACGTCACCTCAGCCGCCCGCGCACGGTAGAGCGGATCGCTGGGATCCTCGGCTTTCGGGTGTCTCGGACGAATGTCCTCGCGCCCCACCACTTCGAGTCCGGCCTGCACGATCATCTCCACGAGCGATTCGCGCGTGCGCAGCCCGAGATGCTCCGCGAAGTCGGACAGGATCAGCCAACCCTCGCCGCCCGGCTCGAGATGGTCCTTGAGGCCGCCGAGAAAGCCGCGCAGCATGCGACTGTCCGGATCGAACACGGCATATTCGATGGGCGAAGCGGGCCGCGCCGGCACCCATGGCGGATTGCAGACGACGAGCGGCGCGCGGCCCGGCGGGAAAAGATCCGCCTCGACGACTTCGACCTGCGCGGCGTAGCCAAGGCGCGTGAGATTCTCATTTGCGCAGGCCAGGGCGCGGGCGTCCTGATCGGTGGCGACCACGTGCTTCACACCACGCGATGCGAGCACCGCGGCGAGCACGCCGGTGCCGGTGCCGATATCGAAGGCCTTTTCAAGCGTTGGCAGCGCCGTGCGCGCAACGAGATCGACGTATTCGCCGCGCACCGGCGAGAACACGCCGTAGTACGGATGAATGCGCGCCCCGTTCAGCGACGCGATCTCGACACCCTTCTTGCGCCACTCATGCGCGCCGATCAGACCGAGGATCTCGCGCAGCGACACCGCGGAAGCCTCGCCATCGGGCGCGCCCCACGCCTCTTCGCAGGCGAGCCGCATGTCGGGCGCGCGGCGCAGGTTGATGCCGTAGTCGCCTTCAAGCGGAATCAGCACCATGCCGAGCGTGCGGGCACGCTGCGCCTGCGCCTGGCGGTGCAGATGAAAGGCTTCGAGCGGTGATGCGGGCGCCTTGCGCGGCTTGCGCTCCGCGCGGCGCGCCATGGCCTGCAGCAGTTGACGCGCATTCTGATAGTCGCCGCGCCACAGGAGCGCCGTGCCTTCGCAGGCGAGGCGGTACGCCGCGTCCGCGGTCGTGCGGTCGTCGGCGATGACCACGCGTTTTGGAGCGGGCGCGCCAGCCTCGGAACGCCAGCGCACAGTGCGCGGGCCATCGGTATCGGGCCAGGTGAGAGTGGGTTGTTCGGTCATAGGTCAGATGTTCGATGCGGCGGGCCGGGTAGAACAGTCGGTACGATCTGTCTGGTCGTAATGAGGGCCCGCGGGTTGGCGCCACGGCGCGCTTGAGCGGCGCCATCATATAGCAGAGCGACGCGGTGCATTCCGCCCCCTCGCCTTTGCAGCGATCATCGCTCAGTCGGGCGGGCGCGTCGACCCGGCCAAATGGCATAGGACGCATGCGTATGCGGCAGGCCGCACGGGCGGCAGTAAAATGTGCGCCGACCGCGCCCTGCCCGACAGCACGAGACCATGCCAGAAACCACCCAGCAGACACGCCGCGCACGCAAACCGCGCACGCGCCGCGCCAATGCCGGTGCCGGACTCGACGAAGGGTTTTACGCCGAGCTTCTGCATATCGTGGGTCTGCAGGAGAGCATTGCCGGCGCGAGACGCACGGTCGCGCGAGGCGCGCCACACGAGCGGTTGCGCGGTGCGCTCATCGAGCTCGCGCTGTCGCGTCTTGCTGCCGATGAGCGCGAGCTTGCGCAAGCAGACCACTTCGCACTCGCGCTGCGGCTCTGCATCGCCTGGATCAGCCGGCTCGTCTTTCTCAAGGTGCTCGAAACTCGTCTGCTGACGCTGCATGACGGCGATTCGTCCTACGCTTTCCTGAACGCGCGGCACATTCGCTCGTTCAGCGATCTCGACGCGTTGTGCAACGCCATACTCGGCGTCGACGGCGTCACGCACGCGGCGCGCTTCGTTCACCTTCCCCGCTTCGACGGTTCGCTCTTCGAGCCGCCGGATATCGAGCGAAGCCTGCTCGCCATGAGCGCCCTCGACGAGCGCGCCACGCTGCCGCTTTTCTCCGCCACGGTGCTCAGCCAGGCGAGCGGCGAGCGTCACGTGCTGGCGTATCTGCTCGATTTTCTCGCCGCGTTCGAGTTCTCCGCCGGGTTGACCGCGCAAGACGGCGCCGCCAGCCGGCGCTGCCTCGACGCCTCGGCACTCGGCCTCGTCTTCGAGAAACTCAACGGCTACCGCGACGGCGCATGGTACACGCCAGGCAGCGTCGCGATGCAGCTCGCCCGGCCCGCCATCACGCATGCGGCGCTGAATCGCTTCAACCGCGCGAACGGATGGCGCTGCACGAGCATCGATCAGCTATCCGAATCGATCGAAGACCGCGACGAGGCTCGCGCCGTGCTCGACTCGCTGCGCGTCTGCGATCCGGCAGTGGGCTCGGGGCATCTGCTCGTCTCCGCGCTCAACGAATTGCTCGCGCTGAAGGTGCGGCTTGGCTTGCTGAACGCACGCGACAGCGAAGCGCTTCGCGGGTGCCGTATCAGCGTCACTGCGGATCGGCTTTGCGTCACGCACGCGAATGGCGAACCGCTCACGCGCGGGCGCGACGGCGAGGCGATCCGCGCAATCGAGGCTGCGCTCTTTCGCGTGAAGCGGGACATCATCGAGCGTTCGCTGTTCGGCGTCGATATCAGCGCGGATTCGGTCAGCATGGCGCGTTTGCGGCTGTGGATCGAACTGCTCGAACACGCGGATTTCACCGCGGGCGCCCCCCTCGTCCTGCTGCCGAACCTCGAGACCAACCTCAAGCAGGGCAACGCGGCGATCAGCCGTTTCGACTTCGACACTCCCCTTCGCGACGCCGCGCAACGGGTCGCGGACTATCGCGCGAGCACGGCAAGACTGCGGGCGACCGCCACGCACGCGGCAAGAATCGCCGAAACGGCGCGGCACGCGCAACTGCGCGACGCATTGGGCAAGCGCCTCGAGAGCGACGGCGGCGCAACGGCCGGCGACGCACTGGCGTTCGAATGGCGCATCGCGTTCGCCGACCTCCTCACCGACGACGGCGACTTCGAACGCTTCGACGCCGTCATCGCGAACCCGCCCTATATCGACTCCGAGCGCATGATCAACGAAGGCCAGCGCGCGTTGCGCGAACGGCTTGCGCTGCGCTGGCCGAGCGCGAAGGGCAACTGGGACCTCTATATCGTGTTCATGGAACTGGGTCTCGCACTGCTCAGGCCGGGCGGTGCGATGGCCTGCCTCACGCCCGACAAGTGGCTGTCCAGGCCCTTCGGCAATGCGTTGCGCGCACGGCATCTCGGCAAGATCGAACGCATCGTCGTGCTTGGGCGCGACGTGTTCGAACAGGCGCGAGTGGATTCGATCATCACGCTGTTTCGCGAATCGGGCACGCCCGCCATCGAGACGGCGCGCATCGACGGCGAAACGCTCACTGAGCTTGCGCAGACCGACAAACGCTCGCTCGAAGCGCCATGGCCGCTCGACGCTTTGCTCTCGCCACACTTCGCATTCGTGCAACGACTCACCGCTTCGCACGCCACGCTCGGCGCCTTGCTGCCCTGCGAAAACGCATGCGCGACTTCAGACGCCTACCGGCTCGCGCCGCTCATCGAAGAAGCCGACGGCCGCTTTCCGGCGGAACGTCTTTATCGGGTAGTGAACACTGGCACGCTCGGACGCTACGTCTCGCGTTGGGGCAGCAAGCCGATGACCTATCTCGGACGCCGCTACGACGAACCGGTGGTCGATCGCGAGCGCTTCGCCTCGACGTTCGCGAACGGATACGGCTCGAAAGCCAACGCGAAGAAGCTGA
>DATBXG010000064.1:0-6244 GCA_036514415.1 Paraburkholderia sp. | reverse complement strand
ACCCGGGCACCTTCGTCGCGGACAACAACGGCGTCATCATCATGGCCCATGACAGCGCGCTCGAGGGACGCGCGCTGCCGGGCTCGCACGTCGCCGAAATGAACGCGGTGGACCGAGTGAACACCTATCTGCGCGAGCGCTTCGCGCCGCTCGAGCTGCGCTCGGCATCGAAAACGGCGTTGAGCGAGGCGCCGTGGATCCCGCGCGCCGACGCCGCGCAAATGATCGAATTGCCGGGCCAACGCTCGCCTGCCCTCTACGAGCAGCGCGGCGGCCTGAACTCCGGCCTCTCGGCGCACCTCGTGGATCCGGTCAATGCGTGGTCCGAGCTGATCGCGAACCACCAGCGCGACCGGCTCCTCATTTTCCTCACGCTCGCGGGCACCGCCGCGCTCGCGGCGGTGATCTCGGTCTCGTGGGTACGCGAGCGGCGTCTGCATCGCGCGAGCCGCGATCTCGCCGGACAGTTGCAGGACGCGAACGCACTGCTCGCCGCCGAGGCGCGCCATGACGCACTGACCGGCGCGCTCTCGCGGCGCTACTTCCTCGACCTGCTGCGCCGCGAGATCGACGCGGCTTATGCAGCGGGCAAGCCGCTGTGCATGGCGATCGCCGATCTCGACTACTTCAAGCAGATCAACGACCGCTTCGGCCACGCGGCGGGCGACCGCGCACTCCAGCATTTCGTGGAGACCTGCCGCGCCGAACTGCGCGCCGACGACGCCGTCGGCCGTCTTGGCGGCGAGGAATTCGGCATCGTGCTGCCCGCTACCACGCTCGCCAGCGGACTGGCCGTGCTCGACCGGCTGCGCCAGCAGGTCGGCAAACGCATTTGCGCGGATCTGCCTCAGGAAGCGGCGGTGAGCGTGAGCATCGGCGTGACCGAGATCGCCGCTTCGCAGGATCAGCCCGAGCGCCTGATGAGCCGCGCCGACCTCGCGCTTTACATGGCGAAGGCGGCTGGGCGCGACCGTTGCGAGGCCATGACGGCCGAGGGCGTCGTGCCGCCGCGCGCCGCGGCGCCGACCTGGTGAGTGGCGGAAAAAGCCGGTAGACAACGCGGACCGAAGAAGCTGGCGCACCAGGCCGCGCGAAACATGCCCGCACTCGCCTGCGGGACTCGCCCGGCTCATCCGCCGAGGCGCGGTATCATGGGATGAATGGTGCGCGCGAGCCCACACGGCGAGCATGAGTCAAACCGCGCCAACCCGGTGTTCCGCACGATTCCGCACAAATCTGGAGGCATGCATGAAGGGAAATCTGGTCATTGTCTGCCGCGATCAGGATGCGCTCGCGTTCGACCAGCTGATGGTCGAGTACGGCGCGTTTCAGACGCGCCTCTCATCGACCGCGTGGTACCTGAAACTCGACGCCACGCCCGAGCTGATTCAGGAAGAGATTCTTGCCCGCATCGGCAAGTACACCACGCACTATATCTTCGAGGCAGACAGCGTCACCTACAACACGGTGGACAACGAGGCCGCCGCCGCGCTCGACACGCTATTCGCGGTCTGACTCCACGGTCTGACCGGCTGCACCCTGCGTCATCTGGCGTCGCTGCAGCGGCGCCTTCGGCCTGAGGCAGACCGAATCCAGCCAGCGCGGTCCACACCTGCCCGGCCAGGCTCCACCCAGGCGGTGCGGGCTGCCACCTGAAACCGAACCCCCGAACGCTTACCAGATCTGCGCCGCTTCCGACACGGTGCGCGCCACCACGTCGAACGCAAACGTCATGCGCACCGCGAGCCCGCCGCTTTCACCGTTGCTGATGGCAAGCTCGCCGCCCGCACGTCGCACGAGCCGCTCGACGATCGCGAGCCCCAGCCCGCTGTGGCCATTGCCGCCTCGCGCGGGGTCGAGCCGCACGAACGGCCGGCTCGCCTGCGTGAGATCCTGGTCGGGAATGCCCTTGCCGTGGTCGCGCACAGTGAGCGAGAAGCCATGCGCGCCGCGCTCGCTCTCGATCACCACGGGCGGCGCGCCATAGGCATAGGCGTTGTCGAGCAGGTTCGAGACCACGCGCTCGAGCGTCGCGGCCGGCAGACGAAACTCCGCGCCCGCCTGCAGACGCGTTTCGATCGTAATCGCCTCGCCGCCCACGGTGCGGTGATTGCGCGCGATGCGCTCGCACTGATCGTCGACTTCGACGGGCTCGCTGCGGTCGGCGCCGTCGTGCGCAAACACGAGGAACTGGTCGACGATGTGCGCCATCGATTCCACGTCGCGCACCACACCGTCGCGCACCTTCTGCTCGTCCAGCATCTCGGCGCGCAGGCGCAGCCGCGCGAGCGGCGTCTTGAGATCGTGAGCGACGCCCGCCAGCATGACCGCGCGGTCTTTCTCGGTGCGCTCGACTTCCTTGACCATCTGGTTGAAGCCGAGCGTGAGCTGGCGCAGTTCGCGCGGCCCGCGCTCGGGCACGGGCGGCACCGGCTGGCCGCGGCCAAAGCGCCCCACGGCTTGCGCGAGCGCGCGCAGGGGCTTCTGCAGCATCCACGCGGCCACGAGCGCGGCGATCACCGCCGTCGCGAAAATGGTGATGACCCAGGGCAGAAACTTGTCGAGCGGCCGCATGATGCGCAACGGCTGGCCCGGCAAGACGATCCAGCGCTCGTCCTGCGGCGCGCGCACCCAGAGCGTGGGCGGCCCGCCGGGCGGCCCGACACGCACGTCGGTGCCGGGCGGCATGCGGTCGCGCACGTCGTCGATGAAACGGCGCAGCGGCTCGGGCATGTTTCCGGTGACGGGCGGCACCGCGGCGCTTGCCGGATCGACGAGCTGCACGCGCGAGGGCAGCGGCTGGTCGGGCTCGCGCTCGACGTGCTGGCGCACCGCGTCGACGAGGAAGGTGGCTTCCTCGACGGCATAGCGCGTTTGCATCTGGTTGTGCTCGACGCGCATGAGCATGAACCAGGCGATGTGCGAAACCAGCAGGACGCCGATGAAGATGACCGCGAGGCGCCCGAACAGCGAATCAACCGGCCGGCGCATGGTTGCCCTGCTCTCCGTCGGGCACGAACACATAACCGCGCCCGCGCACCGTCTGGATGAAACGCGGCGTGGACGGGTCGGTTTCGAGAATGCGCCGTAGACGCCACACCTGGACGTCGATGCCGCGGTCGGTGCCGTCGTACTCGGGACCGTGCAGCAATTCCAGCAGGCGCTCGCGCGTAAGCGTGCGCATGGGGTGGTTCACGAAAATCTTCAGGAGCGCGAACTCGCTGCCAGAAAGCAGGATGGGCTTGCCCTCCTGCTGCAGCGTGCGCGACTGGAAGTCGAGCGTGAAGCGGCCGAACGAGTACGGCTCGCGCTGCTCGGGCGCGGCGGCCGAGGGCAGCGTGCGGCGGCGGCGCAGCACCGCCTGCACGCGCGCGAGCAGTTCGCGCGGGTTGAACGGCTTGCCGAGATAGTCGTCCGCGCCCAGTTCGAGGCCGACGATGCGGTCCACGTCGTCCGCGCGCGCCGTGAGCATGATGACGGGGATGTCGTCGCCGGCCGCGCGCAGCTTGCGCAGCGCGGTCAGGCCGTCCACGCCCGGCATCATCAGGTCGAGCACGATCAGGTCCGGGCGCTCGCGCTCGAGCCGCCGCTCCAGCGAGCTGGCGTCGTGCAGCACCGAGACTTCCATGCCCTGGCGCGCCAGATAGTCGCGCAGGAGGTCGCGTAGTTCGAGGTCGTCGTCGACGACAAGGATTTGAGTAGCCATGGAGCGAAGTGTAACGCGCGCGCAGGGGCCGTTTGCTTACAGCTCTTCCACCTGGGTTACGAGGTGTTACCGCGAAAGGCGCGCGTAATGTCGCGTAATGTCCGCGGCCGGTGCCGTAACACGCACCGCCCGCCGGCTGGATACGCTAGGGACACCGGTTGCGAGCGCCATCACTTCACTTGTCGGCGCCGCACCAGACCGGATAGAACCCTCATGGATTTGTCAGGAGCATCACCATGTACAAGACGACTTCGCGCCTTCTCGCCATCGCCGCTGCCTCGCTCGCCCTCACCGTGGGCGCCACCGCGGCCAACGCCCAAACCCCGACGCCCCCGGGCGGCCCCGGCATGATGCATGACGGCCCCGGCATGATGCACGGCGGTCCGGGCATGCACGGCGACTTCATGCTCGGCTTCAAGAAGCTGCACGACAAGCTGAATCTGAACGCCGCGCAGGAAAAGCAGTGGCAAGCAGCACTCGACACGATGAAGCAGAACGGCGAGGCGATGCGCAAGAGTCATGAACAGATGAAGCAGCAGTTCGATTCGATGAAGAACCAGCCGATCCTCGACCTGACCGCGATGCACGCCGCGCATCAGCAGATCGAGCAGCAGAACCAGCAGCTGCACGAGCAGACCGCGCAAGCTTGGCTCGCCTTCTACAACGGCCTGAACGACCAGCAGAAGACGACCGTGAGCTCGGCGATCAAGGAACGCTTCGCGAAGATGGAGCAGCGCCACGAGCAGATGCACGAGCGCTGGGAGCAGCACCACAAGGGCGGCGCATCGGCGCCGGCCGCGCAGCAGTAATCGCGAGGCAGACGCGCCGCCATCGTGCGGCGCGGCACTGCGACAAAGCGCCGCGGGATTCGCACCCCGCGGCGCTTTTTTCATGGCTAGTGCCGGTGACGGCCGTCTGCTCCAGCGGTCGGACGTTCAGGCGAGGTCGAACAACAGCACTTCGGCTGCGGCGCCGTTCGCGAGCGCAACGCTCGCCTCGGCGTCGATCATCGCGGCATCGCCGGCTTCGAGGCGCTGGCCGTTCACGTCCAGTGCACCGCGCGCGACGTGCAGATAAACACGCCGCCCCGCCGGCACGACGTGCTCGATTCGCTCGTCCCCGTCCACGAGCCCCGCGTAGATCGAAGCGTCCGACTGCACGGTCACCGAGCCGTCACGCCCGTCGGGCGAGGCCACGAGCCGCAGCCGCCCGCGCTTGTCCGCCTCGTCGAAGCGCTTCTCCTCGTAGCCGGGCGCCCCGCCGCGCTCGCGCGGCAACAGCCAGATCTGCAGCAAATGCGCCTCTTCGTCCTTCGAGCCATTGAACTCGCTGTGCATCACGCCGGTGCCGGCACTCATGCGCTGCACGTCGCCGGGGCGGATCGTCGAGCCGTTGCCCATGCTGTCGCGGTGCGCCAGCGCGCCGGAAAGCACGTAGGTCACGATCTCCATATCGCGGTGGCCGTGCGCGCCGAAGCCGCGCCCGCCCGCGATGCGATCGTCGTTGAGCACGCGCAGCGCCCCGTAGTGGACGTGCGCTTCGTCGAAGTAGTCGGCAAACGAAAAGCTGTGATACGTGTCGAGCCAGCCGTGGTTGGCGTGGCCGCGTTCGTCGGCGCGTCGGATGGTCAGCATGGCATTCTCCGGTCAATCATGTCGATGTCCGAAGGTAAGGGCGGCGGGCGCATTGCACAATCCGCAGCGGCGCACCGCATCGTTTCGCCAGCAACATCAATGGGCTGCATGATCGACTCACCTCCGAACGTCGACCTCAGTCAGACTGGCACGGCCTCCCGCTTCGGGTAAAATACCGCGCTTTTCGCCAACCGCGAGCCTGTTGGCCGAGGATGAGCAACCTTGGGCGGCTACCCCGCCCCGCTGGCCCGCGCCGGGCTCGCGAGTCGGGAAGCCACGGGCCCCCACGGGAAACCCGAGCAATCCACGCGGGCCACGCGCAAGGCGCGACCCGCAATCCGCCGGGGGCCGGAGCGCATCGCGCCCTCCGACCCGCATTTTTGATCGCCTAGAATGGCGGCCAACGGCCACGAGCCGGTCCGCCTTGCGTCGGCCACGCGCCCCTTACCGCGCCGCGCCGCCCGTATCAGTCGTGCATGAGACCGGAGTGCGTTGCATGGGACCGGAGTAAGCGCTAAAGCGCCAACTCCGGATCGACACAGTGCTAACAGAGCCCTCGCTCCGGCTCGACAGGAGAATGATGAAGAAGTTTGCAGTGTGCGTGGCGCTCGCCGTGATCGCGGGCAGCGCCGCCGCCAAAGAGTGGAAAACCGTGCGCATCGGCGTGGACGCCAGCTATGCGCCGTTTGAATCCAAAGCACCGAACGGGCAGATCGTCGGCTTCGATGTCGACCTCACGAAAGCCCTGTGCGCGCGTATGAACGTGAAGTGCGTCTGGGTCGAGAACGACCTCGACGGCATCATCCCGGCGCTCAAGGCCCGCAAGTTCGACGCGATCGTGTCGTCGCTGACCATCACGCCGCAACGCGCCCAGCAGATCGACTACTCCGCGAAGATGTTCGAT
>DATBXG010000063.1:0-4913 GCA_036514415.1 Paraburkholderia sp. | reverse complement strand
CTCTTTCCGCCGAACAGCGCTCCGAACTGCGCTCCCAGGCTCACGCGCTCAAACCGGTCGTGCTCATCGGCGCCGAGGGACTGACCGACGCCGTGCTCAAGGAAATCAAGGTTCACCTCGACGCGCATCAGCTCATCAAGGTGCGCGTGTTCGGTGACGAGCGCGAAGAGCGCATCGCGATCTACGAAGAGATCTGCGACCGTCTGAGCGCCGCCCCGATCCAGCACATCGGCAAGCTGCTCGTCATCTACAAGCCCGAGGAAGCCAGGGCGAAGACCACCACCGCGCGCGCCGGCGCGCGCGGCACCGTGTCGCGTCCGTCCGGCGACGTGCCGAGCGCGCGCGAAGCGGGCAAGCACGGTGCGGCGCCGCGCGTCGTCAAGGTCGTCAAGCCCAGCGAGAATCCGATGCGCAAGCCGAAGGCGCAAAAGCTGACGGTCAAGGGCAACGAGCGCGTGACGCAAGGTGGCAACATCAAGCGCGCCAAGAAGCGCCAGACCAGTTCCAAGCGCGCCCACCAGGGTTCGAAGTAAAAAGCGCGGCCTTCGGGCCGCTTTTTTTTCGCCTGACCCGGCGTTCGTGCGCGCTCAGCGCGGGGCGGCTTCCAGGCGCTGCGCCAGCGTGCCGCGCGCCGAAGGCAGCAGCCAGACGAGCCAGGCGCCAAGCAGGCTCTGCACCAGATAGAACACACTCGATACGCCGTGCAGCAAGCCAAAGCGGCTCGCATACGGCGAACTGGCGACATCCATGCCCGCGCTCATGGCCTGAACGCGCAACGCGTTCATGAACGGCTGCAGCGCGAAATAACCGATCAGCACGCACAGCAGCATCGCGGCCAGAATCCAGCGCAGCCGGCGATAGCCCACCGCGCCGCGACGCGCGAGCACGTTCGAGAGGCCGAGCAGCAACACGCCGCACACAACGCCGACCACGCCTTCGAGACGAAAGAGCTGCGCGGCGATCTCTCCTGCCACCGCCCGTTCGAGCGAGGCGAACAGCACGGGCGCGACCGCGTAGCCGATGGTCAGCTGGCTGCCGACCCACAGCATGGCCAGCAGCCCGAAAAGCCGGTGCGGAACGAGCGAAACGGGCGTGGCGGAACCCACGTGGCTTGCGGTACTCACGTCGATGTGCCCTCAGACGTAGCGAACCTCGATGACCTCGTACTCGCGCACGCCGCTGGGCGCCTGCACTTCGGCGACGTCGCCTTCGGACTTGCCGATCAGCGCGCGAGCAATGGGTGAGCTGACCGAAATCAGACCGTGCTCGAGGTCGGCTTCGTCGTCGCCGACGATCTGGTAGGTCACCGTCTTGCCCGAATCGAGGTCCTCGAGATCGACCGTCGAGCCGAACACGATACGGCCGTCGGCCTCGAGCGTGGACGGGTCGATGATCTGCGCGGCCGCCAGCTTCGACTCGATCTCGGCGATGCGGCCTTCGATGAAGCCCTGCTTTTCCTTTGCGGCGTCGTATTCCGCGTTTTCCGACAGATCGCCCTGCGCGCGGGCTTCGGCGATCGAATTGATCACCGCCGGACGCTCGACGGATTTCAGGCGCTGCAGTTCTCCGCGAAGTTGGTCGGCGCCGCGCTTGGTCAAGGGAATCGTGCTCATAGACAACTCATATGGCCGGTTAGGCCCTCAATGAGGCCGCGCCACGCGCGCCTGCGCGCACGTTGCGGCCATAAAAAAAATTCCGCGGTTAAGTGCATCCCGCGAGGGCGGCTGCGCGGTCTGGCGCAGCCTGAAAACCCTGTTGGGACGCCGCTTAACCGCGGCACATTCAGCTTTTTTAGCCTGCCTCGTTGGATGTTAGACAGACAATTGAAGCCTTAGTTTAGGCGAGCATGGAGGCCTTGTAAATCATAGACTTCCAGGTTCTTCAGGTAGCGCAGACCCTCGACGGCCGCGCGTGCGCCCGACATCGTCGTGTAGTAGGTGACCTTGTTGGCCTGCGCGCTCATGCGGATCGAACGCGAATCGGCGATCGCCGCGCGCGTTTCGTCGACCGTCGTGAACACGAGCGAAATCTCGCCGTTCTTGATCATGTCGACGACGTGCGGACGGCCGTCCTTCACCTTGTTGACGACCTTCACCGGCACGCCGGCCGCCTCGATGGCGGCAGCCGTGCCGCGCGTGGCGACGAGCCCGTAGCCGAGTTCGTGCAGCATGCGTGCGACTTCGACGGCCTTGGGCTTGTCCGCGTCCATCACGGTGATGAAGACGGTGCCCGACTCCGGCAGGCGCGAGCCCGCGGCGAGCTGCGACTTGAAGAGCGCCTCGCCGAAGGTCTTGCCCACGCCCATCACTTCGCCGGTCGAACGCATTTCCGGTCCGAGCACCGGGTCGACGGTCGGGAACTTCACGAACGGGAACACCGCTTCCTTCACGCTGAAGTACGGCGGCTCGACTTCCTTCGTCACGCCCTGTGCGCCAAGCTTCTGGCCGACCATGGCGCGCGCTGCGATCTTCGCGAGCGGCAGGCTCGTTGCCTTCGAAACGTACGGCACGGTACGCGAAGCGCGCGGGTTCACTTCCAGCACGTAGATGATGTCCTTCTTCGAGCCATCATCCTGCGGGACCTGCTGGATCGCGAACTGCACGTTCATCAGGCCGACCACGTTCAGCGCCCTGGCCATTGCGCCGGTTTGGCGCTTCAGTTCGGCAATCGTCTCCTTCGAGAGCGAGTACGGCGGCAGCGAGCACGCCGAGTCGCCCGAGTGCACGCCCGCCTGCTCGATGTGCTCCATCACGCCGCCGATGAACACGGCTTCGCCATCGGAGATGCAGTCCACGTCGCATTCGATCGCGTCGTTCAGGAAGCGGTCGAGCAGCACCGGCGAATCGTTCGACACCTTCACGGCCTCGCGCATGTAGCGCTCGAGGTCACGCGGCTCGTGGACGATCTCCATGGCGCGGCCGCCCAGCACGTACGACGGACGCACGACGAGCGGATAGCCGATTTCGTCGGCGAGCTTGAGCGCTTCGTCTTCGGCGCGCGCGGTGCGGTTGGGCGGCTGGCGCAGGTTCAGGTCCTGCAGCAGCTTCTGGAAGCGCTCGCGGTCTTCGGCCGCGTCGATCATGTCGGGCGACGTGCCGACGATGGGCACGCCGTTCGCCTCGAGGTCGAGCGCGAGCTTCAGCGGCGTCTGGCCGCCGTACTGCACGATCACGCCAAGCGGCTTTTCCAGGTCGACGATTTCGAGCACGTCTTCGAGCGTCACCGGCTCGAAGTACAGGCGGTCGGATGTGTCGTAGTCGGTCGAAACGGTCTCGGGATTGCAGTTGACCATGATCGTTTCGTAACCGTCCTCGCGCATCGCGAGCGCGGCGTGCACGCAGCAGTAGTCGAACTCGATACCCTGGCCAATCCGGTTCGGACCGCCGCCCAGCACCATGATCTTTTTCTTGTTCGTCGGGCTCGCCTCGCACTCGTCCTCATAGGTCGAGTACATGTACGCGGTCTTCGTTGCGAACTCGGCCGCGCAGGTGTCCACGCGCTTGTAGACCGGGCGCACGTTCAGCTCGATACGGCGCTTGCGCACGTCCGTCTGCGTGGTGCCCAGCAGCTTGGCCAGACGGCGATCCGAGAAACCGCTCTGCTTGAGATAACGCAGCTCGTCCTTCGAGAGGCTTTCGAGCGTGCGCCCCTTGGCAGCTTCTTCCTTCCTGACGATTTCTTCGATCTGCGCGAGGAACCACGGGTCGATCGCGGTTTCTTCGAAAATCTCTTCGCGCGTCATGCCCACGCGGAACGCGTCGCCCACGTACCAGATGCGGTCCGGACCGGCTTCGCCGATCTCGCGGATGATCTCGTCGCGGCTCGTGGTCTTTTCGTCCAGACCGTCCACGCCGACTTCGAGGCCGCGCAGCGCCTTCTGGAACGACTCCTGGAACGTGCGGCCGATGGCCATCACTTCGCCCACCGACTTCATCTGCGTGGTGAGGCGCGGGTCGGCTTCGCGGAACTTCTCGAACGCGAAACGCGGAATCTTCGTGACGACGTAGTCGATGGTCGGCTCGAACGAGGCCGGCGTCTGGCCACCGGTGATTTCGTTCTTCAGCTCGTCCAGCGTGTAGCCCACGGCCAGCTTGGCCGCGACCTTGGCGATCGGGAAGCCCGTGGCCTTCGAGGCCAGCGCCGACGAACGCGACACGCGCGGGTTCATTTCGATCACGATCATGCGGCCGGTGCGCGGATCGATCGAGAACTGCACGTTCGAACCACCGGTATCCACGCCGATCTCGCGCAGCACGGCGAGCGATGCGTCGCGCAGGATCTGGTATTCCTTGTCGGTGAGCGTCTGCGCCGGCGCGACCGTGATCGAGTCGCCGGTGTGGATGCCCATCGGGTCGAGGTTTTCGATCGAGCAAACGATGATGCAGTTGTCCGCCTTGTCGCGGACCACTTCCATCTCGTATTCCTTCCACCCGAGCAGCGACTCTTCGATCAGCAGTTCGCGCGTGGGCGAGAGGTCGAGACCGCGCTTGCAGATCTCTTCGAATTCCTCGCGGTTGTACGCGATGCCGCCGCCCGAGCCGCCGAGCGTGAACGACGGACGGATCACGACCGGATAGCCGCCCGTGCCGGTGGCCGCAGTGATTTCGCCGTGAACCTTGATCGCCTCTTCCATCGAGTGCGCCACGCCCGACTTCGCCGAACCAAGGCCGATCTTCGTCATCGCGTCCTTGAACTTCTGGCGGTCTTCGGCCTTGTCGATGGCTTCCGGCGAAGCGCCGATCAGCTCGACGTTGTACTTCTTGAGCACGCCATGGTGGTGCAGGTCGAGCGCGCAGTTCAGCGCGGTCTGGCCGCCCATCGTCGGCAGGATCGCGTCGGGGCGCTCCTTCTCGATGATGCGCTCCACCACTTCCCACGTGATCGGCTCGATGTAGGTGACGTCGGCCGTGTTC
>DATBXG010000062.1:0-2546 GCA_036514415.1 Paraburkholderia sp. | reverse complement strand
GAGCAGCATCTGCGCGCTCGCGCCGAGCACCGGCCAGACGATCCACAACGCGGCAGCCAGCAGCACGACGCCGAAGAAGACCTTCACGCCGTCCATCCACGCGCCCGCGCGAGGCAGCAGCGCGCCCGCGCCAAGGCCGAGGATCATCAGCGGAACGCCGAGACCGAGGCCCATCGCGAAGAGCGCCGCACCGCCCAGCACAGCGTTGCCCGTGTGTGCGATAAAGGCGAGCACCGCGAAGAGCGGCGCGGTCATGCAAGCGCCCACCACGAGCGCGGAAAGCGCGCCCATGGCGGCGACCGCGGCGAATTTGCCACCGGAACGGCCCTGCGTGGCGCGCGCGGCGCCGTCCTGCCAGCGCTGCGGAAGCGCGACGTCGTAACCTGCAATCAGCATGACGGCGAACGCAGTGAGGAGCACCGCGAAAACGCCGAGCACCCACGGATCCTGCAGCCATGCGCCGAGGCTCTGGCCGACCAGCGCAGCTGCAATGCCCAGCACCGTGTAGACGAGCGCCATGCCGAGCACATAGACGAACGACAGCGCGAAGCCGCGTGCGCGCGTCACGCGGGCGCCCTCGCCCACGATGATCGCCGAGAGGATCGGGATCATCGGGTACGAGCAGGGCAGGAGGCTCAGCACCATGCCGGCCACGAAGTACAGGCCGACTACGGCGAAGAAGCCACCGCCTTGCAGCAGCGATTGCGCATACTCGGCGCTCGTGGCGCGCTCATACCAGGGCTCCGCGGTGTCGCCTGCAGCGGGCGCGGCATTCGTTTGCGGCAAGGGCGCGGGCGTCGAGCGCGTCGCGCCCGGCACGGCGCTCTGGCCAGCCGTAGCGGCCTGCAAAGCCGCACCGCTCACGTGATACACGTGCTCTGCGGGCGGATAGCAGATACCCGCGTCGGCGCAGCCCTGCGAGGTCACCGCGAGATCGAACGGGCCGCTCGCCGTCGTGACCGGCACGCGGATCGTCAGCTCGCCACGATAGGTTTCGACATTCTTCTGGAAGGTCTGATCGAACTTCACATGGCCGGGCGGTATCTGTACCTCGCCCAGCTGCGCCGTGCCGTTACGCGCGGCGAAGGCGAAGCGCTCGCGGTACATGTAGTACCCGTCGGCGATCTTGAAGTGCACGTCCACGGTGCCCGGCTCTTCGCTCGCGCTGAAGGTGAAGGCCTGGTCGGGCGGCAGGAAGTCGTCATCGGCGGCACGTGCGAGCGACGCGCCGAACAGCATCGGCAGCAGACAGCAGACGAGCAGGAGAAAGCCAGACAGCGAGGCGTACGGCGCGGCGTGCGAGCGCCGATCAAAGCGGTTAGACATGAAGGGTGCGCTGAGTCTCGGCATTGACCCATTGGCCGTAGGCGTCCGACGCCGTGGCTTGCCACGAGAGGATCTCGGGCGTCTCGTACGGATGCTGAGTCTGGATGAACTGTTCGAGCTCGGCCGCGCGGGCGAGACTCGTCTTGAAAAGCAGCTGGACCTCGTCGCCCGACTCGATGCTGCCCTGCCAGTGATACTGCGAATGCACGGCGCCGAGGCGCGTCACGCAGGCGGCAAGACGCTCCGCCAGCGCCCCGGAGGTGAGCTTTTCGGCTGTGCCCTCGTTGGGCACCGTGGTCAGCATGAGGGTCACATAGAGGGTCACGACGAACTCCGGCGTGGCGCCCGCGCGCAACAGTGGACGCGGGCTTCGAGGCAGAACGTAATCGTACCATCGGCGCCGATTGGCTTCTCTCGTGCACCGTGTGGCAAAAGGAGACTGCGATCGGTAAACGCGGTTCGGCGCGTTTTAATCCGCGCCCAAAAACAAAAAAGCCAGGCTAGGCCTGGCTTTTTGCGTGCCGCTCAATCCGGGGATCGAGCGACTGAAAGCTTATTCTGCTTCCTGGACGTTCTCTTCCGTCACTTCCGGACGGTCGAGCAGTTCGACCAGAGCCATCGGCGCGTTGTCGCCAACACGG
This sequence comes from Paraburkholderia sp., assembly GCA_036514415.1. Lineage (GTDB taxonomy): Bacteria > Pseudomonadota > Gammaproteobacteria > Burkholderiales > Burkholderiaceae > Paraburkholderia. Next base: position 579 of record DATBXG010000062.1, on the reverse strand, counting down.
AAACCGAACTTCAGGATACGCAGGTAGCCGCCCGGACGGTTCGCGAAGCGCGGACCGAGCACGTCGAACAGCTTCGTGACCGAGTCACGATCGCGCAGGCGGTTGAACGCCAGACGACGGTTCGCGAGCGACGGCTTCTTGCCGAGCGTGATGAGGGGCTCGACGACCTTACGGAGTTCCTTCGCCTTCGGCAGCGTCGTCTTGATGACTTCGTGCTCGATGAGCGAGTTGGACATGTTACGGAGCATTGCCAGACGGTGGCTGCTCGTGCGGTTCAGTTTCCGCAGACCATGACGGTGACGCATTTCAATTTCCTTGAAACAAAGTTTTGGTCCAGCTCTTCTATCGCCTTGACGGGTTTAACACTTCGCCAGGGCACGGGCCGGTACGTGAAAAAGGCAAGACGCGGATTTTAAAGGAAAATCCGCGTCCGTGCCAGACTTCTTACTTGTCGAGACCAGCCGGCGGCCAGTTTTCGAGCTTCATGCCGAGCGTGAGACCGCGCGAAGCGAGCACTTCCTTGATCTCGTTGAGCGACTTGCGACCCAGGTTCGGGGTCTTGAGCAGCTCGTTCTCGGT
>DATBXG010000061.1:0-3812 GCA_036514415.1 Paraburkholderia sp. | reverse complement strand
AAGACGTTCGTCAATACGTGGATGCATAACGGCTTCGTGAATATCGACAACGAGAAGATGTCGAAGTCGCTCGGCAACTTTTTCACGATCCGCGAAGTGCTGGCGAAGTACGATGCAGAAGTGGTGCGCTTCTTCATGGCGCGCGCGCATTACCGCTCGCCGCTGAATTACAGTGACGTGCATCTCGACGACGCGCGCAACGCGCTCACGCGTCTTTACACGGCGTTGAAGGACGTGACGCCCGACGCGGGCGAGCTCGACTGGAATGAGCCGTATGCACAGCGTTTTCATGCGGCAATGAACGACGACTTCAACACGCCGGTGGCGATCGCCGTGCTGTTCGAACTCGCGAGCGAGGTGAACCGCACGCGCGACGCGTTGCTCGCGCGTCAGTTGCAGCGCCTCGCACGCGTGATCGGGCTGCTCGTGCGCGAGCCGCGCGTGTTCCTGCAGCAGGCCGGGGGCGCGCAAGATGCGGGCGCGCTCGACGTGGCGGCGATCGATGCGAAGATCGCGGCGCGCACGGCGGCCAAGCAGGCGAAGCAATATGCGGAGGCGGACCGGATCCGGGCCGAACTGCTCGAAGCCGGTGTCGCGCTCGAAGACAAACCGGGCGGGTTGACCGAGTGGCGCCGCGTGTGAGCGGGCTGTCCAGTTTCCACTGATCGATTCGCGAGGCAGGAGGCAGGATGGTAACGGCCACGAAGACGCAGACCAGGCGGTCTGCGTCGCTAACGGGCGGGGCGGCGGGCGCAACGGCTGGCGCGAGGCGTGCGCTCAGCGCTGCGGGCGGGAAAGCAACGACAAAGCCGGGTACGAAGGCGGCGGCAAAGCCGGCGCGTGCGAAGGCCAACGGCTCGGCCGCGTCGCACGATGCGATCGACGGCGCGGCGATCGACGCCGTGCTGGCCAACGGTCCGGCGGCGCTCGAGGCCGTGGAGCCCGCGGCAAACGCGCTCGGCGATCTCGAATTCGAAGTGCAGCGCCCCGACTATTGGGACAAGGCCTGCGCTGACCTCGTCAAGCGCGACCGTATTCTCAAGAAACTGATTCCGAAGTTCGGCCCGGTGCATCTGCTGAGCCGCGACGATCCGTTCGTCACGCTCGCGCGCTCAGTGGTCGGTCAGCAGATTTCGACGGCGGCCGCGCAGGCGCTCTGGCAGCGCGTGGAAGCCGCGTGCCCTAAGCTCGTTCCGCAACAGTTCATCAAGCTCGGTCACGAGAAGCTCGCCGCTTGCGGGCTCTCGAAACGCAAGACGGAATACATCCTCGATCTCGCGCAGCATTTCGTCTCGGGTGCCCTGCATGTCGGCAAGTGGACCTCGATGGACGACGAGGACGTGATCGCCGAGCTCACGTCGATTCGCGGCATCGGCCGCTGGACCGCCGAGATGTTCCTGATCTTCAATCTCGCGCGCCCGAACGTGCTGCCGCTCGACGATCTCGGCCTGATCCGCGCGATCAGCGTCAACTATTTCAGTGGCGAGCCGGTCACGCGCAGCGAAGCGCGCGAAGTCGCGGCCAACTGGGAGCCGTGGCGTACCGTCGCGACCTGGTATATGTGGCGCAGCCTCGAGCCGTCGTGAGGCCTGAGCCAGCCGTAAGTTATTGAGAAAAATCCTATCGATCCAAGAAATCGATAGTTCTTAGCCGATTTCGGCGCGGGCTGGCGCGGTTAGAATACGCGCTGCCGCAAAGTGAAGGATTCCCACACATGAAGACCACGTTTCTGGATTTCGAACAGCCGATCGCTGAACTGGAAGCGAAGATCGAAGAACTGCGCTTCGTTCAGGACGATTCGGCCGTCGATATTTCGGAAGAAATCGAGCGGCTGTCGAAGAAGAGCCAGCAGCTCACGAAGGACCTCTATGCGAACCTGAGCCCGTGGCAGGTTTCGCAGATCGCGCGTCATCCGCAGCGTCCGTACACGCTCGATTACGTGCACGAGCTTTTCACCGACTTTCACGAACTCCATGGCGACCGCTCGTTTGCGGACGACCTCTCCGTTGTCGGCGGCCTCGCGCGCTTCAACGGCCAGGCCTGCATGGTGATCGGCCATCAGAAGGGCCGCGACACGAAGGAGCGCGCCGCGCGCAACTTCGGCATGCCGCGCCCGGAAGGCTATCGCAAGGCCGAGCGCCTGATGCGCCTTGCCGAGAAGTTCGGTCTGCCCATCTTCACGTTCGTCGACACGCCGGGCGCGTACCCGGGCATCGGCGCGGAAGAGCGCGGCCAGTCGGAGGCGATCGGCCGCAATCTCTACGTGATGGCTGAACTCAAGACGCCGATCATCACGACGATCATCGGCGAAGGCGGTTCGGGCGGTGCGCTCGCAGTCGCCGTGGCCGACACGGTCATGATGCTGCAGTTCTCGACCTACTCGGTGATTTCGCCGGAAGGCTGCGCGTCGATCCTCTGGAAGAGCGCCGCGAAGGCCCCGGAAGCTGCTGAAGCGCTGGGCCTCACGGCGCATCGCCTGAAGGCGCTCGGTCTCATCGACAAGATCGTGAACGAGCCGCTCGGCGGCGCGCATCGCGATCCGAAGGGCATGGCCGCGCTTCTGCGCCGCGCGCTTGCCGACTCGCTGCGCCAGTTCCAGGGCATGAGCATCGCCGACCTGAAGGAGCGCCGCTTCGAGCGCCTGATGGCCTACGGCAAGTTCAAGGAAACGACGCCGGGCGCGTAAGGCGCACGACGTCAACGCTTTTCAACGTCTGCCGGCGCATTGGCGCCGTCGTGCCGTGACCAACTATCCCGAATCCGACGCCGGGCGTATCGTTCTCGATGCGCTCGGCGTTGTGCTTTCCACGCTTCCCGGCGATGCCCGTATTGCGATCGCGTATAGCGGCGGCCTCGACTCGTCGGTGCTGCTCGACGCCGCGGTGCGCGCGGCGGGAGCGACGCGTCTCGTCGCGCTGCACGTCCATCACGGCCTGAGTCCGAACGCGGACGCGTGGCTCGCCCATTGCGAGGCGAACGCACGCGTATACGGCGTGACGTTCGACGCGCGGCGCGTCGAGGTGGCGCACGACGACGCAGCCGGCGTCGAGGCCGCGGCCCGCGACGCCCGCTACCGCGCGCTCGACGCGATGTGCGAGGCGCACGGCGTGCACGCGCTGTGGCTTGCGCAGCACGCGGACGACCAGGCGGAGACGGTGCTGCTGCAGTTGCTGCGCGGCGCGGGGCTCGCGGGGCTCGCCGCGATGGCGCCGGCGCGCACGGGTGCGAACGGCGTTGCGCGCATGCGGCCGCTGCTGCCTTTGTTGCGCGCGCAACTGGAGCGCTATGCGCGTGCGCATGGCTTGCACTGGATCGACGACGAGTCCAACGACGATACGCGCTACGCGCGCAACGCCTTGCGCCGCGACGTGATGCCGGCGCTCTCCGCGCATTTCCCCGGCTACCGCGATGCGCTCGCGCGCACGGCGGCGCACGCGGCTTCGTCGCAGCGTTTGCTCGACGAGCTTGCGCAAATCGATGTGCGCGAAGTCGGGCGAGAAGGCGGCAGCGCGCTTTCGCATGCCGCGCTGCTCACGCTCGACGACGCGCGCGCGCTCAATTTGCTGCGCTACTGGATGCGCTCGCTTGGCATGCCGGCGGCATCGGCGGCACGGCTTGCGGAAATGCTGCGGCAGTTGCGCAAGATCGCACGCGACGACGGAAACGGCCACGCGTTGCGCGTCGATCATGCGGGGCGGCGACTGCGCTCGTATCGCGGACTCGTTTCCTGGGAAGCCACGCACTCGGGCGACAAGCATGCGCGCACAGAGGGCAAAGGCGGGAGCACGGAGAAGGGCGCATCGCGCGCCCCC
>DATBXG010000060.1:0-3905 GCA_036514415.1 Paraburkholderia sp. | reverse complement strand
TTCGCGCACGCTGCAAGCTTTCACTGCCCGCATAACGCGTCCGCTTCCGAGCGCCTCGTGTGCAACGATCCAACGCTCTCCGCGCTCGACGACAAACTGGCCGCGCTCTATCGCAGCGCATTCGACGCCACCACCGACGCGACCGCGCTCGAAGCCGACCGCGTGAGCCAGTGGCAATGGCGCCAGCACAACTGCAAGGATAAGGCGTGCGTGACGGACTGGTACGACCGCCGCATCGCCGAACTCGAGGGCGACCTCAAGCATGGCAAGCAGGCCACCATTGCGCGCGTGAAGGAAGGCGTCGTGGACCAGCGCCTCGCGCCTTCCGCGCAAGACGCCGTGCTCGAAATGCATGGCATCCCCCCCGCGCCGAAGGACGAGAAAGCAACGCCCGCCTCTTCCGCGGACGGCGCGAAAGGTGTGACGAAAGCAGCTTCGAAAGTCGCGTCCGCCGAGCTCCCGCTGCATCTGCAGAAAATGCCCAGCGGCGTAGCCGCCGACGCACGGCAGACGCGGCTCGCGCAAGCGCACGTCCATCGTCTGCCCACCAAGGACACCGCACCGGCGGACACCTCGGCAATGGCCGCGAAAATGGCGGGCTCGGGTTCGGCGTTCGCGAAGGCCGCGGGCATGGCCTCCATCGACGCGCCGGTCGTTCAGCCTGCCAACGCCGCGGCGAATGACGCGGCAGCGAAAGCGACGGAGCAGTCGGCCGGGCAGGCGCAGCAGGCCGCGCAATCGGGCGCTGGCGCGCTCAATTGCGCGTCCGTTGCTTCGACGGAACCCGTGCACGCTGCGCAATCGTCCATCGAGCAGGGCGCCGTCGCCCTGAAGTAAGGCCGCATGCAGCAAGGCCCCGTGTAAGCTAAGGCAAGAAATCTGCGGTCGCGCGCGGTTCTGCCGGTTGTCGATATCAAATAAAATACGGCGATGAGTCCACACGTTCTCATCGTCGACGACGATCCGGTCGTGCGCGATCTCCTTTCCGGCTTTCTTCGGGCCAACGGCTTCGAAGCCTCCGTGCTGCACGACGGCACGCATCTGGGCGCACGGATCGAGCGCGAGCGGCCATCGGTCGTCGTGCTCGACGTCATGATGCCCCGCACCGACGGCCTGCGCGCCCTTGCCGCCTTGCGCGCGCAAGGCGACGACATCCCCGTGATTTTCGCCTCCGCGCGCGTCGCCGTGGGCGACCGCATTGCGGGGCTCACGCTGGGCGCCGACGACTACGTCGCCAAGCCATTCGATCCGCAAGAACTGCTGCTGCGCATCCAGACCGTGCTGCGCCGGCGCGGCATGGGGCCGGCGAGCGCGCCCTCAGCGCGCGAACGCTACCACTTCGGCCCCTTCGAGCTCGACTTCATGGCGCGCACGCTCGAGCGCAATGGCACACGCGTGCCGCTGCGCAGCAGTGAGTTCGTGCTCCTGAAGATTTTCACGGAGCATCCGTATCGCGTGCTATCTCGCGCGCTGATCCACGATCTGCTGCATGCGGACGGCCTGCAGTTTCACGAGCGCAGTCTCGACGTGCCGGTCTGGCGGCTGCGCCGCGTGATCGAGGACAATCCCGCGCAGCCGCGCTATGTGCAGACCTTGCGCGGCAAGGGCTATGTGTTCGTGCCGCAGCGCGAGGACGGAAGCGAAGGCCTCGCCGCCACGGACGATGTGCCCCGCAGCATGAACGCGTAATCGCATGAACAACCCGTTGAATACGCTGTTCGGGCGCATGGCGCTCATGTCGGCACTCCTGCTGTTCGCCATTCAGGCGTGCTGGTTCATCGTGTTCGCACCGCAGCCGCGCCGCCACGAGGTAGAAGGATTCGAGCGCGGCCTGCTGCTCATGCTGCACGCCGCGACCGGCGCGGCGTCCAGCGTGCCGCCCAACGAAATGGATCTCGCGCCGGCCTTGCGCGTGCATCTCGTGCCCACCTGGAACATGCCCGCCGACGTCACGCTGGAAGTGCCCCAGCGCGAACCGCTCGCCGACTTGCGCAAGCAGCTCCTGCGCGACCTGCCGCCGGGCACGGAGATTCTCGCCGACATGCGCCATCGCGACGCGCTCTGGGTGCGCTTCGCGGGCCACCCCACGTGGATCGTTGCGCCCGTCGATCTGCCGCCGGCGCGCAATCTGCTGCCGCTGTTCGGCTCGATGCTCGCCATCTCGCTGCTGCTGGCGCTGCTCGCAATGTGGCAGATGCAGCGGCCGCTTTCGCTCGTCGCCCAGGCCGCCCGGGCGTTCGGCACCGGTCATCGTCCCGCGCCCGTCAAGCAGCACGGGCCGCGCGAACTGCGCGAACTGATCGGCTCGTTCAACGGGATGATGAAGCAGCTCAACGAGGCCGACGACGATCAGGCCGTGATGCTCGCCGGCGTCGCGCACGATCTCAAGTCGCCGCTTACGCGCCTCAAGCTGCGCGCGAGCATGATGGGCTCGGAGCGCGAGCGCGAACAGCTCATTCGCGAAGTCGATTCGCTCAACGATATCGTTCAGCAGTTTCTGGAGTTCGCACGGCAGCGGCCCGAGTCGGGCCCTGAGGTCGAAGTGGATACGCTGCTGCGCGAACAGTTCTTCTCCGATGACAGCGAAGAGGAAGACGCCCTCTTCAGGCTCGATCTGCGCGCGGGACGCGAGTTCCGCTTGCCGCGCACGCTGCTCGACCGGCTCGTGTCGAATGTCGTCGACAATGCGCTCGAACACGGTGTGCCGCCTGTGGAAATCGCCACGCGCCGCGAAGGCGCACAGTGGATCGTGGAAGTGCGCGATCATGGCCCGGGCATTCCGCCCGAACGCGTGGCGGCGGCGCTCAAACCCTTCGTACGCCTTGACGAAGCGCGCGGCGGTGAAGGCCATTGTGGCCTGGGGCTCGCCATCGTGACGCGTCTCACGCGCAATCAGGGCGGCCGCTGCGAGTTGTCCAATCACCCGGAAGGCGGCTTGCGCGTGCGTATCGCGCTGCCTGCCGATGCCAAAGCCGTTGCTTGACGGCGCCTGGTGGCGCCTGGAGTGTGCCTTAGGCGGGCCTTGAGTGGGCTGTAAGCCTTTAGCAGGCCTTTGCTGCATCCGATGCTTCCTTGCGCAATGCTCAAACCACGAGCCGGCCACGCAGACGATCCACGGTGTCGGACGCGAGGCCGAGTCCAGTGGTGAGATAGCGGTTGAGATTGCCGTAGTTGTTCTGCAACGCGTCGAACGCGGTTTGCAGGTAGCTCGCCTGCACGGGCGGCGCGGCATTGGTCTCATCGAGACTCGTCGAGCGCCATGCGTTGGTCAGAAGAAAATCCTTCTCGATGATTTCGAGCGGCACGTTCGCAATCAGCAGCAGCAGCGCGCTCGCCCATCCCACGACGTCCACGCCGGTCCCGCCGCAGATCAGCAGAGGGCCCGGCGCGTCAGCGATATGTTCGAGCAACGTGCCGTACGCCGAGCATTGGATGCGGCCCGTCACGAACGTGCGCCAGTGCATCTGCATCGCCGCGTCCAGCTCGGCCGCCTGCATGCCCGCGAACGACGGCGGCGCGAGCGTCCCCAGCACGTTGATCGTGAGGTATCCGGCTGTGCCTGGCACCATGTCGGGCGTGACGTCGGTCTCGGCGGGCGTGCGCAGATCGAAGACGCTCGTGAGCGCCATGCGCGCGAGCGTCTGCGCATCGCCCGGGTTCGGCGTGAGCGGATCGGACCGGTAGACGAACGCGCGGCGCACGTGCGCGCCGTCGCTCGTCGAGTAGCCCGGCGCAGCGCCGCCCAGATCTCGGAAGTTCGCGACGGAGCCGATGACGGGTGTCGGCGCATCCTGTGCGCCGACGCCTCCCGTGTATTCGCCGCCACACGCACTCAACAACGTGCTGGCGCAACCGCTCAGCGCCAGCAAGCTGACCGTGCCCTTGAGCAGCGCGCGGCGCGGCGG
>DATBXG010000059.1:0-10057 GCA_036514415.1 Paraburkholderia sp. | reverse complement strand
GCGGGCTGCTGTGTGCACACGCTCGCCTGCGCGTTCGGTTTGACCGCGCTGCTCGCGGCGTCGGCCACGGCGTTCACGGTCATCAAGATCGTCGGCGCGATCTATCTCGTGTATCTCGGCGTGCGCCTCGTCCTCACGAAGCTCGAGGGCAAGGCCGACGAAGGCGCCGCGCAAGCCGCGCCGCCTGCCGCCGCCCCGCGCCCGCTGCGCCAGCTCTTCGTTTCCGGTTTCTGCACCAACGTCCTCAACCCGAAGGTCGTGCTGTTCTTCGTCTCGTTCTTCCCGCAGTTCGTGAGCACGGGCAGCGCGCACAAGGCCCTCGCTTTCCTGACGCTCGGCGCCGTGTTCGTGGTGATGAGCACCGTCTGGAACGGTTTTGTCGCGTGGGTCGCGGGCGGTGTCACCCAGCGCTTCTCGGGCAAGCCGGGCGTGAAGAAGTGGCTCGACCGCACGGTTGGCTCGGCGTTCGTCGGCCTGGGCCTGAAGCTCGCCACCGCCACGCGCTGAGGTTGAATTTTTCGCGTCCGCCCATATCTAACAAATCGCTTACAATGCGCTCGCGCAAGCACAGCTGACCGGCTGGCGGCGGGCGTTCAACGATCGATTGGATCCCCTGGTGGGTGAAGGAGCACAGCACATGTTCAACTGGGTCAAAACCGCGATGTTGATGGCCGCGATCACGGCCCTTTTCATCGTGATCGGCGGGCTGATCGGCGGGCATCGCGGGATGGTGCTGGCGCTGTTCTTCGCGCTCGCCATGAACTTCTTCTCGTACTGGTATTCGGACAAGATGGTCCTGCGCATGTACAACGCGCAGGAAGTCGACGAGACCACGGCGCCGCAGTTCTACCGCATGGTCCGCGATCTGGCCACGCGCGCGGAACTGCCGATGCCGCGCGTCTATCTCATCAACGAGGACGCGCCCAACGCCTTCGCGACGGGCCGCAACCCCGAGCACGCGGCGGTGGCCGCGACCACGGGCATTCTGCGCGTGCTGTCCGAGCGCGAAATGCGCGGCGTGATGGCGCACGAGCTGGCGCACGTGAAGCACCGCGACATTCTCATCTCGACGATCTCGGCCACCATGGCCGGCGCGATCTCGGCGCTCGCCAACTTCGCGATGATCTTCGGCGGGCGCGACGAGAACGGGCGTCCGGCGAATCCGATCGCCAGCATCGCCGTTGCGCTGCTCGCGCCGATCGCGGGCGCGCTGATCCAGATGGCGATTTCGCGGGCGCGCGAATTCGAGGCGGACCGCGGCGGCGCCGAGATTTCGGGCGATCCGCAGGCGCTTGCCTCGGCGCTCGACAAGATTCATCGCTACGCGCAGGGCATTCCGTTCCCGACGGCCGAACAGCATCCGGCCACGGCGCAGATGATGATCATGAACCCGCTCTCGGGCGGCGGCTTGCAGAACCTCTTCAGCACGCACCCGTCCACGGAGGAGCGCATCCGCCGGTTGATGGACATGGCCGCCGGCAAACGCTGAACCGGCAAGCGGTAGTGGAAAGAACGCCTCTTCGGAGGCGTTTTTTTTATTCAACCGGTCGCTGCGGCATCGCCGTCCACATGCCGCGCGCCGGCATGAGCCGCAACCCGCAACGCCCGCTGGCGCGCGGAAACGACGAAGAACACGAAATAGACGCCGATGAACCAGGACACGTCGAGCGCGTAGTACACGTGCCCGAACTTGACGACGACCCATGCGGCAATGAAAGCCAGCGGCACGGCGTAGAAAAACACGCGGTCCATCCGGTTATCGTTGTCGCTGCTCTGAAACAGCGAGACATAGCAGCACGCAAAGAACGGCGCGATATCGTATTCCTTCATTCTCGGATTCAGCGCGAGACAGAACGCGAGGATAAAGAACAGCCTGCCGGGTACGTTTTCGGAAGCCATGAGGCGCCGCCCTCGAAACGGATTGACCGCGTACACGAATAGCGCCACGACAACCAGCTCGTAGATCAGCCCGTCTTCGAGAGCGGACAACGCGCGAACGTGTTGCTCGAGTATCCCGAACAGCACGAGCCCGGAATCGTTCTGGGTGAGCATCTGCCAGCGCAGCAGGGTTTCGAAGCTGGTCCACAGGCGCGGCTCGAGCGCGAGTTGCGCGATGGTTGCGAGCGCAACACACAATGGCACGGCGAAGAAATAGCGCATGCCCTTGGGGATAAAGAAGAACACCACGGCGTACGTGATGAAATAGATCTTGATGGCGGCGAAAAGGGCGATGAAAAAAGCCAGTGCGCAGTACCTGGCCGTTGCGCCGCGGCTCTGCGGCGAAGCGTCCTGCGAAGCCGCATAAAAGAGGGCGATGATCAGCAGGTGAGCGAAGATGGCGAAATTGCCCGTGAGGATGCCGCCCACGCCTGCGCCGCCGGTCAGGAAACCCAGTGCGCCGGCGACGACGAAATCCGCATGTCTGATGCTGTACGCGAGATAGATCAGCGAAGCGCAAACGAATGCCAGATAGAGCCAATGAAAGGGAATGCGCGCGAAGAGATTCAGGAAAATGGGCGGATAGACGAAAGGAAATCCGTGCGGAGTATATGGATTCGCGCCGCGGCTGAACTGGTCCAGCGCGTACGCGTACACCTTGTAGTCCCAGAAGGGCGAGAACAGCTTTCCCCGTCCCTGCTGGTAGACGGAAAAGAGCGCAACGAAGGCCAGGAACGCGATGTCGTGTTTCTTCCCGAGTGGTTTCATGATGGGCGTCACGAGGCAGGGAGGAGATGCGTTTTATGCCGCCATCATGCGGCGAGCCATCAGTCGATATCCGCCAATATGTATCCGGCGCTTTCCTCGCCTGCGCGCCTGCGAGCGCGCCGCGGCCACCGGGATCGCACGGCGCTGGCAGTGTTGCGCGCTCGCCACGCTACAATGGCTCGCTTGTGCATCGTTGACGCCGCGGTTCGCCGCGGCCCGCTTCCGGTTTTTCATGACATCCAGCCCATCCCGGCGAGCCTCGGCGCCTTCCCACGGCAAAAAACGTTCCGCATCACCCGCACGCCGTCAGGACCCGGCGGAGCCGGCGCGCGGCGCCGTGCGTCTTGCCCCCGATTCGCTCGGCTTCGCGCTCGATCAGGCCGCTCATGCGGTCGGCGCCGTGCGCGCCGGCGCGGCGTTGCCCGCCGCGCTCGCCAGCGCCTTCGCCGCCCTGCCCGCCGACTTGGCGCCGCTCGCGCGCGGCGCGGTGCAGGACATCGCCTACCGGACGATGCGCCGGCTCGGCACGGTCGACTGGCTGATCCGGCAGCGCGTGAGCAAGGCGCCGCCGCCGCTCGTCGCGAATCTCCTTGCCTGCTCGCTGGCGCTGCTGGTCGAAGACGAGGCGAGCGCCGCCTACACACCGTTTACGGTCGTCGATCAGGCCGTGCGCGCCGTGGGGGCGCGGCGCGAGATCGCCTTCGCGAAGGGGCTGGTGAACGCGGTGCTGCGCGGTTTCCTGCGTGAGCGCGATGCGGCGCTCGCCGCGGCTCAGGCCGACGAGACCGCGCGCTGGAACTATCCGCGCTGGTGGATCGACGCGATCCGCGCCGCGTGGCCCGCGCAGTGGCAGGCGATCCTCGCCGCCGGCAACACGCAGGGCCCGCTCACGCTGCGCGTGAATGCGCGCCGCTCGGGCGCCGCCGACTATGTGCAGCGCCTCGCGGCCGATAACATCGCGGCCACGCAGATCGGCGAGCACGCCGTGCGCCTGGCCGCCCCGCTGCCCGTCGATCGCATCCCCGGCTTCCTCGCGGGCGATGTGTCCGTGCAGGACGCGGGCGCGCAGCGCGCCGCGGAAGTCCTCGGCGTGCGCGACGGCATGCGCGTGCTCGACGCGTGCGCGGCGCCCGGCGGCAAGAGCGGCCATCTGCTCGAACTTGCCGATATCGACCTGATCGCGCTGGAAAGCGACGCCGCGCGCGCCGCGCGCATCGGCGAAAACTTCGCGCGCCTCGGTTTTGCCGAGGACGATCCCGCGCATCCCTCGCGTCACGCGAAGATCGTGGTGGGCGACGCGGGCGACCCCGCCGCGTGGCACGACGGCCAGCTCTTCGACCGCATTCTCGCCGACGTGCCGTGCTCGGCCTCGGGCATCGTGCGCCGCCATCCGGACATCCGCTGGCTGCGCCGCGAGAGCGACATCGCCGCACTCGCGCAGGAGCAGCGCCGCATCGCGCAGGCGCTGTGGCCGCTCCTCAAGCCGTGCGGCGAACTGCTCTACGTGACCTGCTCGATCTTCCCCGAGGAAGGCGAGGCGCAGGCGCGCTGGTTTGAAAGCACCCATGCGGATGCGGTACGATTGGACGCGCCGGGGCAACTGCTGCCCACGGCGGACGGCGCGCCGGCCCGGGGGCCAGAATGCGGCGCAGCCAACGAGGCGCGGCACGATGCCGATGGACAAGCCGCGGCAACCGCCTGCCCCGTTCCCGATCGCACCGCAGATCACGACGGATTTTTCTACGCGCGCTTTCAGAAACGGTGACCATCAAACGCTTCTTCCCGCTGCGCTTTGCGGCCCTGATCTGGCTCGTGCTTGCCGTGGTCGGCTTCGTGGCCGCCGCGCCGGCGCGCGCCGATTCGATCTCCGTGCAGCGCGCGTCGCTGCAGGCCGACGGCAATGGCTGGAGCCTCGACGCCCGCTTCGATTTCGACCTCAACAGCAGCCTGGAAGACGCGGTCAACAAGGGCATTCCGCTCTACTTCACCACCGACTTCGAACTCACGCGGGCGCGCTGGTACTGGTTCGACGAACAGCCGGTGAGCGTTTCGCAAAGCATTCGCCTGTCGTTCCAGCCGCTCACGCGCGAATACCGCGTTTCGAGCGGCGGCCTCCAGCTCGGCTTCTCGACACTCGCGGATGCACTCGCCGTCATCAAGCATGTCACCTCGTGGCACGTGATCGATCGCAACGACGTGCATCAGGGCGAGACCTACACGGCTTCGGTGCGCATGCAACTGGACGTCGCGCTGATGCCCAAGCCGTTCCAGATCGACGCCGTGAACAACCGCGACTGGAACCTCGCTTCCGACTGGAAGCGCTTCAACTTCACGGTGACCGAACGTGCTAGATAAAGTGCGCCGCGCCACCAGCTTCAGCAGCGTCGTCGTCAAGCTGCTCGTTTCCACCGTCGCGTTCACCGCGACGTTGCTGCTCGTCCTGCTCGCCGCCGCGAGCGCGAACACCGAGTTCTTCGACCGCTACTACGGCTGGCTCTATGCGGCCAATATCGTCGTCGCGCTGATCTTCCTGTCGGTGGTCACGGCGCTCATGATCGTGATCGTCGTGCGCCTGAGGCGCGGCAAGTTCGGCACGCGGCTGCTGGCCAAGCTCGCGTTCTTCTTTGCGCTCGTGGGCGTGGTGCCGGGCGGCATCATCTATATCGTCTCCTACCAGTTCGTCTCGCGCTCGATCGAGTCGTGGTTCGACGTGAACGTGGAAACCGCGCTCACCGCCGGCCTGAACCTCGGCCGCGGCATGCTCGACGCCTCGCTCTCCGACCTGCAAACCAAGGCGCGCCTCATGGCCGAGCAGATCGCGAGCGGCGACTCCGCCGGCACCACGCTCACGCTCCTGCGTGCGCGTGATCAATTCGGCGTGCAGGACGCGACCATCGTCGAGCCGGTGCGCAGCATGTCGGGCGCGGCGCCGGAAATGCACGTGGTGGCGCAGGCGTCGAGCAACTTCTCGTCGCTCATGCCGGCCGATCTGCCCACGCCGCTCATGCTCGATCAGGCGCGCGGGCGCGGCTTTGCCGCGATCGAAGGCGAGGTGGACGGCGACCCGCATCTGCATGGACCGAAGGGCGCGCTGCGCTTGCGCGTGGTCACGCGCATTCCCGATGCGAACACCACGGACCTGCAACCCGTGGAGCGCTTCCTGCAACTGGAGCAGCCGGTGCCGGCCGCGCTCGCGCGCAACGCCGACGCCGTGCAGCGCGCCTATCGCGAGTACCAGGAAAAGGCGCTCGGCCGCACGGGACTGCGCAAGATGTACATCGGCACGCTCACGCTCGCGCTCTTTCTCGCCACCTTCGTCGCGATGATGCTCGCGCTCGCGCTCGGCAACCAGCTCGCGCGGCCGCTCTTCCTGCTCGCGCAGGGCACGAAGGAAGTGACCGAGGGCGACTACACGCCCAAGCGCGAAATCAAGTCGCGTGATGAACTGGGCTTCCTCACGCAGTCGTTCAACGCGATGACGCGCCAGCTTTCCGAAGCGCGTCAGGCCGTGGAGAAGAACCGCGTCGCGCTCGAGCACTCGAAGGCGTATCTCGAAAGCATTCTGGCGAACCTCACGGCGGGCGTGTTCGTGTTCGACCGGCAGTTCCGCCTCACGACAGCGAATCCCGGTGCGGAACGCATCTTCCGTCAGCCGTTCGAGACGCAGCTCGGCGTGGCGCTCGATCATATCGGCGCGCTCACGGAGTTCGGCGCGATGGTCCGCAAGGCGTTCGCCGACCAGGAAGCGTCGCGCACGGATCGCGAAGGCGGCGATCACGATCGCGGCCACTGGCAGCAGCAGTTCTCGGTGCCGATTCCGGGCGAGACCGATCCGCTCACGCTGCTCGTGCGCGGCGCGCGCCTCGTTTCCGACACGGGACGCGACGCAGGCGACATGCAGACTTCGGGCTACGTCGTCGTGTTCGACGACATCTCCGACGTGATCTCGGCGCAGCGCTCGGTGGCGTGGGGCGAGGTCGCGCGGCGCCTTGCGCACGAGATCAAGAATCCGCTCACGCCGATTCAGCTCTCTGCCGAGCGCTTGCAGATGAAGCTCTCCGACAAGCTCGCACCCACGGATGCCGAAGTGCTCAAGCGCGGCGCGACGACGATCGTCAACCAGGTCGCGGCGATGAAGCAGATGGTCGACAACTTCCGTGACTACGCGCGCACGCCGCCGGCGGTGCTCGCGCACCTGCAGTTGAACGAACTCGTGAGCGAGGTGCTCACGCTTTATGGTGCCGGAGAAGGCAAGAGCGCGATCAAGGTCGAGCTTTCGGAGCTGCCCGTGATACGCGGCGATGCCACGCAATTGCGCCAGGTGATCCACAACCTGCTGCAAAACGCGCAGGACGCCGTGGCCGACACGGAGAATCCTCGCGTGACGCTCGAGACGCGCGCCGTAGAATACGGAGACCCCGACGCGCAAGGTCACACGCGCGTGGCGGTGCGTCTCACGGTATCGGACAACGGTCCGGGTTTCCCGGCGCGCATCCTCACGCGCGCGTTCGAACCCTATGTGACGACCAAGGCCAAAGGAACAGGACTCGGGCTTGCGATGGTCAAGAAGATCGTCGACGAGCACGGCGCGCGCATCGACATCCGCAATCGTATGAAAGCGGGCGACGCGATCGAAGGCGCGCAGATCTCGATTCTCTTTCTCCAGCTGGCAGATGATGCCGCCACGCCAGGCCCCGGTGGAACCAGCACACCGGGCGAACGGCAGGCGCATGTCGCGACGGAGCAGGGATCAAAAGCAACAGTGCAGACAAGGGCAGCGTAAATGGCAACCATCCTGGTGGTAGATGATGAAATGGGCATCCGGGAATTGCTCTCGGAGATCCTCAGCGACGAAGGGCATGTCGTGGAGCTCGCGGAAGATGCGCAACAGGCGCGCGACTTCCGGCAGCGCCAGGTGCCGGACCTCGTGCTGCTCGATATCTGGATGCCGGACACCGATGGCGTGACGCTGCTCAAGGAATGGGCCGCGCAGGGCCAGCTCACGATGCCCGTCATCATGATGTCGGGGCACGCGACCATCGACACCGCCGTCGAGGCGACCAAGATCGGCGCGCTCAACTTCCTCGAAAAGCCGATCGCGCTGCAAAAGCTGCTGAAGGCGGTCGAGCAGGGGCTCGCGCGCGGCACGGCCGCGCCGGTCTCGCCGGCTGGCGCGGGGGCGGCGGGGAAATCGGCGGCGGGCGGCCCTGCGGTCGTGGCATCGGCGGCGGCGCTGCCGGTGCTGGGCGCCGACGGCGTGCATGGCATGCAGGCGGGCGGCACTGCCACGCAAACGGCATCGATCTCGTTCGACATTCCGCTGCGCGATGCGCGCGACGCGTTCGAGCGCGCCTACTTCGAGTACCACCTCGCGCGCGAGAACGGCAGCATGACGCGCGTGGCCGAAAAAACGGGACTCGAGCGCACGCACCTGTATCGCAAGCTCAAGCAGCTCGGCGTGGACCTTGGCAAGAGCAAGGGCGAATGAAGCGCCAGTGAGATGCGAGTGAAACGCTGACGGCACTAATTTTGCGGAAGCGCTTGCGCAAGTCCGTTTAGCCCGCTATACTCTTCTTTCTTCGTTGGCCCGGTAGCTCAGTTGGTAGAGCAGCGGATTGAAAATCCGCGTGTCGATGGTTCGATTCCGTCCCAGGCCACCAGAATGCAGCCCCAGGAGATCATACGATTCCTGGGGCTTTTTCGTTGTCTTTCGTTATCTGGCGGTTCGAAACCCGGTTCGAAGCCGGATATCGAAGATGCGGCAAGCCGATTCTGGCAATGGTCGGACATCGACGGTATCCGGGTATAAGGGTGTGCCGATGCCTGCATAGGGGCCCCGGCCTATACTGCATGAGCCGGCGCGCCTGATCCGCGGCGGTCCGCCGGGGTGCATCGAGCAACGAAGGCATTCGCGCGGAAACCTCATACACGGAGTTTCACGGTGACTCGAACAGAAGCCAAGGGCGCGCTCGTACTGTTTTCCGGCGGCCAGGATTCGGCCACGTGCCTCGCATGGGCGCTCGACCGCTACGAGACCGTCGAGACACTCGGCTTCGATTACGGCCAGCGTCATCGCGTCGAACTGGAATGCCGCGAGGGTTTTCGCGCGGCGATTGCGCGCACGTTCTCCGCGTGGGGCGAGCGTCTCGGCGACGATCACATGATCGACCTCTCGGTGCTCGGCTCGATCAGCGACACGGCCATGACGCGCGAGATCGAGATCGAAACGGCCGCGAGCGGCCTGCCGAACACCTTCGTGCCGGGTCGCAACCTGATGTTCATGCAGATCGCCGCGGCGATCGCTTACCGTCGCGGGCTCAAGGTGCTGGTGGGCGGCATGTGCGAAACCGACTTCTCGGGCTACCCCGACTGCCGCGACGACACGATGAAGGCGCTTCAAGTGACGCTCAATCTCGGCATGGACACGCGCTTTCTGCTGGAAACGCCGCTCATGTGGCTCGACAAGGCCGACACGTGGCGGCTCGCCGAAAAGCTGGGCGGCGAGGCGCTGGTGGACATGGTGCGCGTAGAGACGCACACCTGCTATCTGGGCGAGCGCGCCGAGCTGCACGCGTGGGGCTTCGGCTGCGGCGAGTGCCCGGCCTGCAAGTTGCGCAAGCGTGGCTACGAAGCGTATCTCGCCGGCGAGAACGTGACGGAAGCGCCGGTCTGAGTGCAGGCCGGACGTCAAATGTGACGAGGGAAGCGGGCGGCGCACGGGCGGCGCGCCTCGCCAACACGATGAATCCGCGCCCGACACGAACCGGCTTTACATGAGCCGCTTTGCTCGTGAACCAGACTCATGGGCCAGACTCATGAGCCACAATCAGGCAACAGCATGACTTACGCGGTAAAGGAAATCTTCTACACGTTGCAGGGCGAGGGCGCGAACGCGGGACGTCCGGCCGTGTTCTGCCGGTTCGCCGGCTGCAACCTGTGGTCTGGCCGCGAGGAAGATCGCGCCGAGGCCGTGTGCCGCTTCTGCGACACCGACTTCGTCGGCACCGATGGCGAGAATGGCGCCAAGTTCCGCACGCCCGAGGAGCTCGTTGCGAAGATCGCGTCGCTTTGGCCCGAAGGCGAGGGCAATCGCTTCGTGGTCTGCACGGGCGGCGAGCCGATGCTGCAGATCGACCAGCCGTTCGTCGATGCGCTGCACGCCGCCGGCTTCGAGATCGCCATCGAAACGAACGGCTCGCTGCCGGTGCTCGAAACCATCGACTGGATCTGCGTGAGCCCGAAGGCCGACGCGCCGCTCGTCGTCACGAAGGGCAACGAGCTCAAGGTCGTCGTGCCGCAGGAAAACCAGCGCCTTGCCGACTACGCGAAGCTCGATTTCGAGTATTTTCTC
>DATBXG010000058.1:0-3261 GCA_036514415.1 Paraburkholderia sp. | reverse complement strand
GCCGGCGGGCGCGCCCGTCGCGCTGCTCGACGCGCCCGATCTGCTGCATCCGTCGAAGGTGCAGGACGACGATGAAGTCGCCTTCGACATAGCGCCGCTCGCGCTCGCCCGCGGCTATCGCGCGCAGATCGGCCGCGACGCGGGCCTGCTCGACATGATTCGCGACACGCGCAGCGTCGACCCGCACGTGTCGATGGGCGCCCTCGAAGACGGCACGTATTTCGTGCGCATCTCCGCCATCGACGAGCACGGCCTCGAAGGCATGCCGGCCGCGTATGCGTTCGAGCGCCGGCACGTCGCGCTCGGTGCGAGCGCGGGGGCCATTGAAGGCTCGCGCGACTTCGCCTTCCGCTGGTTCACCGACCGCAACGCGCAGAACACGCGCTTTCGCTTCGTACTCGGCACGACGGCCGATCTGCGTGTGCCGCTCGTCGACCGCACCGACATCACGACCGGCGAGGCCGTCGTGCGCGATCTGCCGAAGGGCGTTTACTACTGGACCGTGATCGCCGAGCAGTTCGACAACGGCCGCTACTATCAGAAGGCGAGTCCGGTCCAGTCGTTCAGGCTCGACTGGTGACCCGGCCGGACGAGGTGGAGCCCCGCATGAGCGTGAGGCAGCCTGCGCGCCTTGGCCGCTCCGTCGGGCGTCGCTTTCTGTTCGAGTGGGTTGGGGTGGGCTGCGCGGGTGTGGTCGTGGTCGTGCTCTGCGCGATCTGGCGGCTGACGAGCGGCGCCGATCACCTCGCCTACGACCGATTTCTCTCCGCGCGCGCGCTGCCCGTGTCGCCCGACATCGTGCTCGTGGAGATCGACAACGCGAGCGTTGCCGCACTTGGGCGCTGGCCCTGGCCGCGCGCGCTGCATGCGCGGCTCGTCGATCAGCTCGCGAAGGCGGGCGCGGCTGCCGTCGTCTACGACGTGCTCTTCACCGAATCGTCGCCAGACGACGCGCGTTTCGCACAGGCGTTGCGCGCGCGGCCCGCGTTCCTGCCTATCCTCCTCACCCCCGCCGACGATTCCGGCCATCGCGACGCGGTGCGCCCGGTCGCGCCACTCGCCGAGGCGGCGGCGGGCGTGGGCCACATCAACCTCGAAGTGGACAGCGACGGCATCGTGCGCAGCGTCGCGCTGTTCGAAGGCGACGCGCAGCAGCGCTGGCCGCAACTGATGGTGCCGGTCTGGCGCGCGGTGCGCAGCGGCGCAGTGAAGCTCGCGCACGGCACGCCCGCGGCCGCGCACAGCGACGAGATCCTGCGCGCGGGTGCGCCGGGCAGCGAGTCACGCTTTCTGATTCCGTTCGGCGCGAATTCGCAGACGTATCACAAGGTGTCGTTCGCCGACGTGCTCGAGGGCCGCGTGCCGCCCGAGCAGTTGCGCGGGCGTGTAGCGATCGTCGGCGTCACGGCCTCCGGGCTCTACGACCGCTTCGCCACGCCGCTCTCGGGCACGCTGGGTCCGCTGCCCGGCGTCTACATTCACGCGGTCGTGCTCGACACGCTGCTCAGCGGCACAGCCATTCAGCCCGTGCCGCCGTTCGCGGTCGTGCTCGCCTCGCTCGTTCCGCTCGTGCTCCTGCTGGCGGGCTTCCTCGTCCTCTCGCCGCTGCGCACGCTGCTGCTGCTCGCGTTCCTGATCGCCCTTTCGCTTGGCACGAGTGCGGGCATGCTGCACGGCGCGCGGCTCTGGCTCCCGCCCGTGCCCGCGATCGTCGCACTCCTCATCGTCTACCCGGTGTGGAGCTGGCGCCGCCTCGAGATGACCATGGCGTATCTGCGCAAGGAGCTGCGCCAGCTCGCCGACGAACCGTACTTGCTGCCCGAGGCGAGCGCGCCGCGGCGCGAATTTGCCGGCGACGCGCTCGCCCAGCAGATGGCGCTGATGGCGCAGGCCGCGCAGCGGCTGCAGGACATGCGCCGCTTCGTATGGGACAGCCTCGATTCGGTGCCGGAGCCGATTCTCGTGGCCGATCTGCGCGGCGTCGTGCTGATTGCGAATCACGCGTCGCGCGCGTATCTCGCGCGCCTGAACGTGGGCGCCGCGGAAGGGCGCGGGATGCAGGACGTGTTCCGCGACCTTTCGCTCGTCAAGCCGATCGACCCGGGTCCCGACGCCATGACGCTTGCGCACGCGCACTGGCCCGCGCCGCTCGACCCGGCGCGCAGCGAGTTCGCGGAGCTGATGGAGCGGGGTGTCGAAGTGCGCGCGCGTGACGGCAGCGACTACCTGCTGCGCTACGCGCGCTGCACGAACGCACAGGGGCAGGCGGTGGGCTGGATCGCGGGTCTCGTCGACGTCACGGCGCTGCACGACGCCGAGCGCCAGCGCGAGGACGCGCTGCGTCTGCTTTCGCACGACATGCGTTCGCCGCAGGCCTCGATCGTCGCGCTCGTGGAGACCGAGCGCGAGCGCGGCACCCTGGCCTCGGAGCCCGTGCGCGGCGTGTTGGAGCGCATCGAGCGCTACGCGCGCCGCTCGCTCACGCTCGCGGATGACTTCGTGCAGCTCGCGCGCGCCGAGTCGCAGGTCTACGCGCTCGAACCCACGAGCCTCGCGGAGCTCGTGATCGACGCGAGCGACGAAGTGTGGCCACAGGCAAGCGCGAAGCGCATTCAGATCGATACGGCGTTCGAAGGCGAAGAGATGGGCTGGATCAACGCCGACCGCTCGCTGATGACGCGCGCGCTCGTGAATGTGCTGAACAACGCCGTGAAATACAGTCCCCCCGATACGCGCATAGTCTGTACCATCGCGCTGGACGAGCGGAACCCGCCGCACGTGGTCTGCTCGATCCGCGATCAGGGCTACGGCATTCCGTACGAGGACCAGGCGAAGCTGTTCGAGCCGTTCCGGCGCTTTCACGCGGGGCAGCGCCCCGAGGTGAGCGGCGCGGGGCTCGGCATGGCTTTCGTGAAGACAGTCGTGGCGCGCCATGGCGGCGACGTGCGCGTGGAGAGCGAGGCGGAGAAGGGCACCACGGTGACGATGTCGCTGCCCGCGTTCGACGCGCCTGTTTGAGCCGCGCCGGTTTGCGTCACGCCGGTTTGCGTCACGCTGATCCGCGCTCGACCCGCCTAACCCGAACGCCGCTGGCCACCCACCGGCGGCGACCCGATGGAGTGTTGCGTGAAGATCTTGTTGTCGATGTGCCTCCTGCCGATGCTCGGCGCCCTGGGCGGATGCGCGGGCGTGACGACCGAGATCGCGGCGAGCGGCGGACTGCCCGGCCCAGGCACGGCTGCCGCGAACGCCCCCGCGACC
>DATBXG010000057.1:0-4250 GCA_036514415.1 Paraburkholderia sp. | reverse complement strand
CCCCACGCTGCGCCCCATCGTGCGCGATACGGCCGTGTGGGGCGTGCGCCTCATCGCCGTCATCGGCGCGCTCTCGCAAATCGGCATTCAGACCGCCAGCATCGTCGCGGTGCTCGGCGCGGCCGGTCTCGCCATCGGCCTCGCGCTGCAGGGCACGCTCCAGAACATCGCGGCCGGCATCATGCTGTTGCTGCTGCGGCCGTTCAGGGTGGGCGACTATATCGACGGCGGTGGCGGCAGCGGCGTCGTCGCGGGCACCGTCGAGGAAGTGAACCTCTTCACCACTCGCCTCACGAAACCCGACGGCATCTGCGAATACGTGCCGAACGGCGCGCTGTGGAGCAATTCGATCCGCAACTACAGCCGCAATCCCACGCGCCGGCTCGACCTGGAAGTGGAAGTGTCGGTGCGCGACGACGTGAACCACGCGATCGACGCGCTGCGCGCGCTCGCCGCCGCCGACCCGCGCGTGCTGGCTTCGCCCGCGCCGCAGGTGATGGTGAGCCGCTTCGACGACAGCACCGCCGTGCTCAATGTGCGCGTGTGGTCGAACATCGACACGTTCTGGGAGATGCGCTGGGAGCTTTCGCGCCAGGTGCGTCAGACGCTCAATGACGCGCAATGCTCACTGCCGCTGCGCACGCGCGAGTTGCACATCGTGCAGACGCACGCGGCCGGTGGCGGGCAAAACCAGCACCAGGTCCAGCAATCGCCGCAATGAACGCGTTCGCGCGCCGCCTGCGCGGCTACGCCAGAGGGCTCGTGCCGCACGGCTATCTGGCCTTGCTGCTGGTGCTCGACGGCCTGTTGCTCGTGCGCCCGGTCGCGCAGAAGGCACTCGAACACGCGCGCGGCAACTGGTTCGACGACTGGATCACGCTCATCAACGCGTTCGGCGTGCTCGCCCTGCCGCAGGCGCTGGCCGCCACCGGCCTCACGATGATGTCGTTCGGCATCGCGCTGCGGGCGCGCGTGGCGTGGGTGCTCTCGCTGGTGCTGCTCGCCGGCGCGGCCAGCATCTGCCTGTGGGGCGACTATCGCAGCCACGCGCTCGCCGCCTTCTCGATCGCACTCGCCTGCGCGCTCATCTATTACTGGCGCCGTTTCGATCGCGCGAGCATCGCCGCGGGCTCCTTGTTCGCATTCCTGAGCATCGGCTCGTTGATCGTGTACGCGGTGTTCGGCTCGCTGTATCTCGGCGACGACTTCGCGCCGCCCATCCACAACCTCGTCACGGCGTTTTATTTCTCGATCGTGTCGATGTCCACGGTCGGCTACGGCGATATCGTCCCGCACTCGGACACCGCGCGGCTTTTCACGGCGTCGATCATCGTGCTGGGCATCACCGTGTTCGCGACCTCGATCAGCGCCGTGATCGGGCCCGTGATCGGCGGCCATCTGAAACGCATCGTGAAGGGAGGCATTTCCAACGTGACCCGCAAGAACCACTATCTGATCGTCGGCGCGTCGCCGCTCGCGCATAGCGTGTACGCGGGGCTCGTCAAGCGCGGCTACACGGCGACCGTGATCGTCGCGCCCAATACGCCGCACACTTACCCCGACGAGGCCGACCTCATCGTCGGCGACGCGAGCGACACCGCCACCCTGCACAACGCGGGCGCCGAGACCGCGCTCGCCGCGCTCGCGCTGCGCTCGGACGACGCGGAGAACGCCTTCGTGATACTCGCGATCAAGGAGATCGCGCCGAAGGTGCGCACCGTGGCGCTCGTGAACGACAGCCGCAACCTGCAGCGGCTGCGCCTTTTACAGCCCGACATGGTGTTTTCGCCGCAACTGCTCGCGGGCGAACTGCTCGCGCGCACGCTCAACAACGAGACCATCGATAACACGCTGATCGAGCAGTTGCTGTTTGGCAAGGGCGCGGGCGGCGCGGCCTGAGGTTTCGCGTCGTTCGCTTTTCTTCGGCCGGCCCTACCGCTGCGGCAACGGCAAGCGCCGGAACAGCGTGGGATAGTCGATGACGAGGCCGTCCTCGTCCACGCGCAGATTCGCCGTGAAGTCGCGGAAAATGCCCTCGTAGCGGTATTCCCGATCGCGCTCGATGCAGACGTAGGCCTGCTCGACAGGCCTCGGCTCCAACTCGGGCGCGGCGATGTACACGACGCGAATCGGCTGTCGCTCGCCGCGTGCGAGGCCGAGGCGCCGGATGGGCAGCGTGTTCGTGTACGGCGTCGCGGCGATGTCGATGTCGATGCAGCCGTCGAGCGCGTCCAGCGCGCGTCCCTCGCCGTCTCGCCAGTGACCCTCGCCGTCGCTGTGGAGCACGAGCGAGCGGCCGCCCATCACGCGCAGCGCCGCCCAGCGCACGCGCCAGCGCGCGTCGCACTCGATCGCGTAGCACAGGCCATAGGACTTGCCGTAGCGCTCGCCAACGACCACGCTCTCCGCGCGGATCGTGTCGCCTTTCTCACCAAACTTCGGGCCGGAGTTCGCATCGAACGCCAGATGCTCGATGCCCTCGCCCGTCTCGGATGCCCAACGCACTTCACGCATTGTTCGCCTCCTGCCCTTTGCAGAGTTGTCAATGATTGCAGTGATCGCAGTGCACGTATCGTAACGCTCGCACGGCAAGGCGCGCCTGAATTCCCTCCGCACGATTGCGCCGCGCAGCGCGCCGAGGCGCATTGACGCACCCCATGCGGCTGCGCGGTGTATTGACGCAGCGAACCATCCCTCGCCCGCCCCGTCCGCACAACGAGCGTTTAATCTAAATTGATCTTTATCAATGCGTTAGCGCATGTTTTTGTTTCATCGAGATTGACTAGTGCGACATGCTGGCGCACATCGCAGCGCAGCAAAACCGCCGCCGTTCCCCTACGCTTACGTCCATCGCACGCAAGAGCAGCGCCTCCACTGCCGAGCCGTGCAACGTTTTCCCAGCGTTTCTCCGGTACGCAAGCAACAGGCACGCACATGCACACGTCACTTTCCGCCTTCGACCTGGCCCGGCTGCAGTTCGCCTTCACCGTCTCGTTCCATATCGTCTTTCCGGCGCTCTCCATCGGCCTTGCGAGCTTCATTGCCGTGCTCGAAGGCTGCTGGCTCAAAACGCGCCAGCCGTTCTACAAGGACCTTTGCCTCTTCTGGTCGAAGGTCTTCGCCGTCGCCTTCGGCATGGGCGTCGTTTCCGGCGTCGTCATGAGCTATGAATTCGGCACCAACTGGGCGGGCTTCTCGTCATTCGCGGGCCCCGTCACCGGGCCGCTGCTCATGTACGAGGTCATGACTGCGTTCTTTCTCGAAGCGGGCTTCCTCGGCATCATGCTGTTCGGCTGGAACCGCGTGAGCCCGCGCGCCCACTTCGGCGCGACGCTGATGGTCGCCGTCGGCACGCTCATCTCCACGTTCTGGATCCTCGCTTCGAATAGCTGGATGCAAACGCCGCAAGGCTTCGAAATCGTCGACGGACGGGTCGTGCCGACGGACTGGTTCAAAGTCATCTTCAACCCGTCGTTCCCGTACCGTCTCGCGCACATGGCGATCGCCGCGTTCATCGTGGCCGCGCTCGTGGTGGCCGCGAGCGGCGCGTGGCATCTGCTCAAGGGCCGCCGCGACCCCGCCATCAAGAAGATGTTTTCGATGGCGCTCGGCCTCCTGCTCGTGCTCGCGCCGGTGCAGGCCTTCGTGGGCGATGCGCACGGCCTGAACACGCGCGAATATCAGCCCGCGAAAATCGCCGCGATCGAAGGGCTGTGGGACACCGAACAGGGCGGCACCGCACTCAATCTCTTTGGCATTCCCGACATGCAGGCCGAAACGACGCGCTACGCCGTTTCCGTTCCGCACCTGGGCAGCCTGATCCTCACGCACAGCTGGGACGGCGAGATCAAGGGCCTCAAATCGTTCCCCGCCGACGAGCGGCCCAATTCGACGCTCCTCTTCTGGAGCTTCCGCATCATGGTTGGCTTAGGCATCCTGATGATTGCGCTCGGCGTGATCGGCTGGGTGCTGCGCCGCCGCGGCACGCTCTACGAATCGCGCGGTTTCCAGCGCTTCGCGCTTGCGATGGGTCCGACCGGTTTCATCACGCTGCTCGCGGGCTGGGTCACGACCGAAGCCGGCCGCCAGCCCTGGGTGGTCTACGGCGTGATGCGCACGGCGCAAGCGGTGTCGCCGCTCACGGCGCAACAGGTGGGCATTTCGCTGATGGCGTTCGTGGCGGTGTACTTCCTCGTGTTCGGCACGGGCATTTACTACCTGCTCAAGCTTCTGCACAAAGGTCCGGCGCT
>DATBXG010000056.1:0-7084 GCA_036514415.1 Paraburkholderia sp. | reverse complement strand
AATGCGCTCACGGAAACGGGCTGGGCGATCGAGCGCGTGCTCGAGCCCGTGCCGCAGCCGGAAATGAAAGCGGTGTCGCCTGCGCTGCACGCAGAACTCGCGCAGGCGCCGGCGTTCATCTGCGTGCGTGCGCGGCGCCTTTGAGCTTGTTGCGGCCGCCTTGCGCGGCCGCGCATGCTCAACGTCGTGCTTCGCGCGAACTGGCCGAGAGCGACTCTTCGAGCGCGGCGACGCCGGCGGGCAGATCGACCTTCACGCCCAGATCGCTCATCGTGCGGCCAAGCGCGTGGACGGTGCGAAAGAGGTTGTGCTCACGGCACTGCTCGCCCATCTGCCCGATGCGAACGATCGGGAGACCGAACGATCCGGCAATTTCCACCTGATATTGCTGCGAGATGTGATTGCACACCTCGCGTGCCGTGACGCCCTCGGGAAGGGTGATGCCGACCACGGAATTGAGGCGGCAGGTCTGCGGCGTATAAAGCGCGAGGCCCAGCGCGCTCACGCCGCTTTGCAGCGCCAGTGAGCAGCGCAGATGGCGCGCGTAGCGCTTTTCGAGCGTTTCCGTGCATACGAGGCGCAGCGCCTCGTGCAGCGCCAGCACGCCGGAGACGGGCGCGGTGTAGTGATAGCCGGCGTTGTGCCAGAAGTTCTCGGCGAGCATGGCGTCGAGGCACCAGTGCGTGTTCGGCGCGGTGCGCGTGCGCACGCGCTCCCAGGCGGCGTCCGAGAAGGCGATCAGCGAAACGCCGGGAATCGACGAGAGGCCTTTTTGACCGCCCGTGATCACGACGTCGATGCCCCAGGCGTCCATGTCGAGCGGCATGGTGCTCAGCGTGCACACGGCGTCCACCACCACGAGCGCGCCGGCAGCCTTGGCGAGCTGCACGATTTCCTTGAGGTCGCGGTTCCAGACCGTGTTCGACGTTTCGCCGTGCACGATCGTGACGACGGCCGGCCGCGTGCGTTCGATGGCCTGCTTCACGGCGTCGAGCGAGGCGATCTCGCGGTCGGGCACGTCGAGCGTGGTGACTTCGGCACCTACGCGGCGCGCCATTTCGGCCATGCGTGCGCTGAAGAAGCCGTTGACGATGGAGAGCACGCGCGTGCCGGGCCACGCGAGGTTCGAGATCGCCATTTCCATCGCCGCCGAGCCCGGGCCGGCCACGCCGAGCACCCAGTTCGATCGGGTCTGGAACACGTAGCGCGCCATCGTCTTCACCTGATTGATGACGCGCGCCATGGTGTCGCCGAGGTGATTGATGACGACGGTGTTGGCCTTGGCCACGGCGTCGGGAATCGGCACGGGGCCCGCGCCCATCATGAGGAGCGGCTCCTCGGGAAGGATGCGGTCGAGCGTATCGACGACAGGGCAAGGGACGGGCGCGGCCTCGGCCGCTGCCGCCGCTGTGCGCGAAGTGGCCAGCGGATCGGAGTGGAGCGCGTTGTCGTTCATCGTGGGTACCTGGCTTTACCTGGAAGTGGGCTGCGTGGGAGGCGCGCGATGGCGGCGCCTTCAGGCAGTGTTGTGCGGCGCCGCGGCGCTGGCCATATACAGTTGCATGGAAATCTGCTGAACAGTCGCTCGGGCAGCGCTGCGGCGTTCGGGCAGCCACCCTATGATCGATCGCATCGCCAGATAATGCAAGGAGGACTGCTCGCGAGCGCGTCAGGGGACGTTCAAGTATTCGAAGAAGGCTCGAGGCAAGCGCTCGCGAATTGAGTCGGAGTCCGAAGCAGGTTTCAGGCTCGTTTGCTGCCAATCACGGGGGGGCTCTCTAGCCGCCCCCGTCGACGCACGATGCCGATGGTCACGCCTTCTTGACGAATTCCGACTTCAGGCTCATGGCGCCAAAGCCGTCGATCTTGCAATCGATGTCGTGGTCGCTGTCCACCAGCCGGATATTTTTCACCTTGGTGCCCATCTTGATCACGCCACCCGAACCCTTCAGTTTCAAGTCCTTGATGACCGTGACGGTATCCCCGTCGTGCAGGACATTTCCGGCTGAATCGCGATAGACCCGGCCGGCTGCTTCGGCCGGCGCGGCTTCTTGCGCCGACCATTCGTGCGCACATTCCGGGCAGATGTAGACGCCGTTATCTTCGTAGGTGAACCCGGAATTGCATTTCGGGCAGGCGGGCAATGTGCTCATGTCTGATCCTTGGTGCCGGCGAAGGCAATGAAAGCGGTAAATTATAACGTGTCCGATCCGTTGCTCATCCTGCGGCGCTCGGGAGGTCACCATGCCGAGGCGCGATCCATTTCCCTGGAATCTTCGCAAAACCATGGAAAAAGCCCGCGGCCTCGAACGAGGGGCGGGCTTCTCTGGCGTGAAGCGCGGGGCATCAGCCCAGCAGCAGCGCGTCGTCGTCGAGCTTCTCGTGACGGTTCTGCTCGAACATGCGCAACAGGTCCGGCACGTCGAGGCCGCGGCGTGCCTCGCCCGAGACGTCGAGCACCACCTGCCCCTGGTGCAGCATCACCGTGCGCTGGCCGTAGTCGAGCGCCTGGCGCATGCTGTGCGTGACCATCATGGTCGTGAGTTTCGACTCCTCCACGATGCGCGCGGTCAGCTCGAGCACGAACGCCGCCGTTTTCGGATCGAGCGCCGCAGTGTGCTCGTCGAGCAGCAGGATGCGCGAAGGCTGCAGTGACGCCATCAGCAGGCTCACCGCCTGACGCTGGCCGCCAGAGAGCAGGCCGATACGATCGGTCAGGCGACTCTCCAACCCCAGATTCAGGAGGCGCAGCTTCGCACGAAACAGTTCGCGGTCCTGCTTTTTCAGCGCGGGGCCGAAGCCGCGGCGTTTACCGCGCGCCATCGCGAGCGCCATGTTTTCTTCGATGGTGAGGGCCTCGCAGGTACCGGCCATCGGGTCCTGGAACACGCGTGCGACGAGATGCGCGCGGTCCCATGCCTGCTTCTTCGTGACGTCCTG
Organism: Paraburkholderia sp.; assembly: GCA_036514415.1. GTDB lineage: Bacteria > Pseudomonadota > Gammaproteobacteria > Burkholderiales > Burkholderiaceae > Paraburkholderia. The sequence goes on along the minus strand of DATBXG010000056.1, from coordinate 4,144 downwards.
ACCGTCGATCGTTATCGATCCGCTATCCACCATCTGGTCACCGCTGATCGCGTTGAGGAAGGTGGACTTGCCCGCGCCGTTCGAGCCAATCACGGCGACGAACTGACCGCTCGGAATCTCGAGGTTGAGGCCGCGCAGCGCACGCGTTTCGATCGGCGTGCCGGGGTTGAAGGTCAGCTTGAGGTCTTTGGCGCTGAGCATCTTATGCCCTCCCGTTCTTGCGGCCAAACAGTTTCTTGCGCGTCGCGGGCAGCACGAGCGCGATCGTCACGAGCACGGCGGTGACGAGATTCAGGTCCTGCGCCTTCAGGCCGATGAAGTCGCTATTGAGCGCGAGCGCAATGAAGAAGCGATAAAGAATCGCGCCGAGCACCGCGGCGAGCGTGGTCAGCACGAGCCGGCGCGCGGGCAGGATGCTCTCGCCGATGATCACGGCCGCAAGCCCGATCACGATGGTGCCGATGCCCATCGAAATGTCCGAGCCGCCCTGGGTTTGCGCGAAGAGCGCGCCGGCCAGCGCGACGAGCGCATTCGAAAGCGCCATGCCGGCGAGCGTCGCGCGGCCCGTCGCGATGCCCTGCGCGCGCGCCATGCGCGGATTTGCGCCGGTCGCGCGCAGCGCGAGGCCGTATTGCGACGAGAAGAACCAGTCCAGGCCGAACTTCGCGACCAGCACGACCACGCAAAGCGCGAGCGGGCGCAGCACGTAGTCGGGCAGCCACGCGGGCTGGATGATCGTGAACACCGTCGATTCGGAAATGAGCGGCACGTTCGGCGCGCCCATCACGCGCAGGTTGATCGAGTAGAGCGCGATCATCATGAGGATGCTCGCGAGCAGATCCATGATTTTCAGGCGCACATTGAGCCAGCCGGTGATGAAGCCGGCAATGGCGCCCGCAACGATCGCGCACGCGGTGGCGAGGAACGGATCGTGGCCCGCGGCGATGAGCGTCGCCGCCACGGCGCCGCCCAACGGAAAGCTGCCGTCCACGGTGAGATCGGGGAAGTTGAGGATGCGAAACGAGATCAGCACCCCGAGGGCCACGAGACTGAAGATCAGGCCGATCTCGAGCGCGCCCAGAAGGGAATAGAGGGACATGGGGAAAAATCCTGTTGCGGTCTCCGGCCGCCGTGCACCGGAGCCGACGCGCGGCGCCCGCCCGCACGGAGGGGCGGTGCGCCGTTGCCGCAGTTTTGTTTAGATGCGGCTTACTTCACGACCGTGGTCGCGTCCTTGAGCAGGTCGGCCGAGAGCGTCACGCCCTGCTTTTGCGCGGCGGCCGGGTTCACGAACAGTTGCAGCTTGCTGCTCGTTTCCGATGCGATCGCGCCGGCTTTTTCGCCCTTGAGGATGCGCACGACGACCTTGCCCGTCTGGTGGCCGAGGTCGCTGTAGTCGATGCCGAGCGCCGCGATCGCGCCGCGCTTCACGCTGTCCGTGTCGGAGGCGACGAGCGGGATCTTCGCGTCGTTGGCGACCTTCACGAGGGCTTCGTACGCCGAAACCACGTTGTTGTCGGTGTTCGTATAGATCACGTCGACCTTGCCGATCAGGCTCTTCGCGGCCGGGCCGATGTCCACGGTGCGCGGCGCGGCGGCTTCCTTGAGGGGCATGCCCTGCTGCGCGAGCAGTTCCTTGAGCGCTTTCACGACCACGACCGAGTTTGCTTCGCCGGGGTTGTAGACCATGCCGACGGTCTTCGCGCCGGGCACGACGCGCTTGATGAGCGCGACCTGCTTGTCGAGCGGGAGCTTGTCGGAAACGCCCGTCACGTTCGTGCCGCTCGGCGACCACGTCTTCACGAGCTGCGCGGCCACCGGGTCGGTCACGCCCGAGTACACCACGGGCACGGACTTCGTTGCGGCAACAACGGCCTGTGCAGAAGGCGTTGCGATCGCAACGATCGCGCTCGGGTTGTCGCCCACGAACTTGCGTGCGATCTGCGCGGCGGTGCCCGTGTTGCCCTGCGCGCTCTGGTATTCCCACTTGAGGTTCTTGCCGGCGTCGTAGCCTGCGGCCTTGAGTTCGTCGCGCACGCCGTCGCGGATCGCGTCGAGCGCGGGGTGCTCGACGATCGACAGCACTTCGACGGTCGCGGTTTCGGCGGCGCGCGCGGCGCCCGAGGTCAGCGCGAGCGCGGCGGCGCTGGCGATCAGGGAAAGGGTGGCGGCAATGGCTGCCTGCTTGAAGGTCTTCATTCTGTTTGATCTCCCCCGATGTTGGGTTCTTTCGGATCTGGACGGTGCGGCGTCGCCGGCTCCACGCGTGGCGCGAGCGCGCGGCATGCGCCTTGGTGGTGCATGCGAGCGCGGCGAGGGAGCGAGGATACCACCGACTCTTGCGGGGCTGGAACGCCGTGGCGGACCAGTGAGGCGGGCGCGCGACGGTGTCGAGAGGATTAATTCAAGATTGCGCGAACCGATTATGGGGAAAATCCGCGGCTTGACGAAAATTTTCTCGTTATCGGATTGGAGGTCAAGCGTCTCGTGTGGTGTGGCAATTATAGGGGCGGAACTTGAATTTCAAATTTTGAATTTTAAGGCGATCGTAATTATTTGTCTTATTAATCAGTGATTTGGCGCATTTTGCATTTAGGGTATTCCCGGTATGGCGCTAATTATTCTGGAAATTTTATCGCCATGAAAACTAATGCAAGATTTATATGCAAGATTCGATTCGTCGATTAGATCGAGCTGAAAATGAAAATAGCAATCCGGGTCCCGTAAAAATCAAAAAACGAGCTACTTCATACGCCCTCGCCAGTCGGCCGTGGCAGCAAGGAGAGCGGCCCGTCGACCGCCTGAACGGCCATTTTCCCGAGCATTTTCAAGCGCTTTTGATCGGCCCCCTCAATTGATCAACGTCAAAACTCAAGCCGATATCGGAAAAAACCCTTGGTTGCGGTGAAAAGGGATTATTGATAGCATCCGCGGGTCGCTGATTCAGGCCGGTCCACCTTTCCGGTACGAATTGCAGCGAACGGGGCAGGCGGAACGCTTGCGCAACAGAGTCTGTAACTCAGCAGGCTCTCCGAACTCAGCCGCCTACCAGGGCGCTGATACACGCCGGGCCCCGTCACGTCTTTTTTCTGGTGCTCGTCGTGGTTGTTCCCCACGGCAATTCATAGGGGTGCTGTTCGTTTGCGCAGGTCATGCCGTCTGACCGGTTGACCCGAAAACAATCGAGGAGCTCCTGATGACGCCGTTGTCTTGCCTTAACCGCCTTACCTCCGTTTCCGTGGCCGCCGCGCTGCTCGCATTTGGTGCAAGCGCGAACGCCGACACCGTGAAGATCGCCATTGCCGGCCCGTTCAGCGGCCCGGTCGCCCAGTACGGCGACATGGTCAAGGCAGGCGCCCTGACTGCGATCGAGCAGATCAACGCCGCCGGCGGTGTGAACGGCAACAAGCTCGAAGCCGTCCTGATGGACGACGCCTGCGAGCCGAAGCAGGCTGTCGCCGTCGCCAACAAGATCGTTTCGCAGCACATTCAGTACGTGGTCGGCCACGTCTGCTCGGGCTCGACGATTCCCGCTTCGGACATCTACGAGAACGAAGGCGTCGTGATGGTCACGCCGTCGGCCACCGCGCCGCAGCTGACCGAAGGCAAGAAGCGCCAGTTCATCTTCCGCACCATCGGCCGCGACGACCAGCAAGGTCCGGCCGCTGCCGCCTACATCATCAACAAGGTCAAGCCGAAGAAGGTCGCGATCCTGCACGACAAGCAGTCGTACGGCCAGGGCATCGCCACGTCGGTCAAGGCCGCGCTCGACAAGGCGCACATTCCCGTCGTCGTGTTCGAAGGCATCAACGCCGGTGATTCGGACTACTCGGCAGTCGTCACGAAGCTCAAGTCGCAGGGCGTGGACTTCGTCTACTTCGGCGGCTACCACCCGGAAATGGGCCTCCTGATGCGCCAGTCGCGTGAGCAGGGCGTGAAGGCCACGTTCATGGGTCCGGAAGGCGTGGGCAACAAGGACGTGACGGCGATTGCCGGCCCGGCCTCGGAAGGCATGCTCGTCACGCTGCCGGCAGACTTTGCGGCCGACCCGGCCAACGCGAAGCTCGTGAAGGCGTTCGCCGACGCGAAGCGCGACGCGAACGGTCCGTTCCAGATGCCGGCTTACGCCGCGGTCGAAGTGATC
>DATBXG010000055.1:0-11870 GCA_036514415.1 Paraburkholderia sp. | reverse complement strand
GGGCGCGCGCGCCAGAAGCCGCCGCGCCCGAACAGCAGCACGAGCCAGATCAGCAACGAGAGACAGGAGACGGCGAACAGGATGGTTGTAGTCATGCGTTGTTACTCTCGATCGAAGGCGCACGCACGCCCACGCGGCGCGACAGCCACATGGCCGCCGTGCGCAGGAGCACGACAGCCCAGTCGGGCGCGCGCAGCACGGGCCGCGCGCGGAAAACATCGTAGTCGTTGCGCTCGATGACTTCGAGCATGCGCAGGCCGCCGTGAACGACGCTGCACAGTTCGACACCGCAGCGCCCCGGCACGCGCAGCGCGAGCGGCGCGCCGCTCACCATCAGCGCCTTCGCCCGCGCCACTTCGTTCGACATGAGCCCGCGCCAGGCGTCGTCCACGACGCCAGCGGCGATCTGCGGCTCCGTCACGCCGTAGCGCTGGAGGTCTGCGAGCGGCAGGTAAATGCGGCCGCGCCGCCAGTCGGCGCTCACATCCTGCAAGAAGGTAATGAGCTGCAAGGCGGTGCAGATCGCATCGGAATCGGCAAGGTTTTCGGGTGTCGCTTCGTGAATCAGATGCAGCATCAGGCGGCCGACCGGGTTCGCCGAGCGCCGGCAAAAATCGAGCAGCGCGAAGCGGTCGGCATAGCGCGTCGTGTCGATGTCCTGATCGAACGCCGCGACGAGATCGTAAAACGGCTCCAGCGGCAGGTGGCACTCGCGCACCACGTCCGCGAGCTTCGCGAACAGCATGGGATGCACGCGCGCCGGGCGGCCTGCGGCCACGGCGTTCAGGCCTTCGCGAAAATCGGCGAGGCGCGTGTGGCGCTGTTCAGGGCTCCAGTCGCCTTCGTCCGCGATGTCGTCGAGCGTGCGCGCGACGTGGTAGATCACGCCGACAGGCGCGCGCAGCGCCTTCGGCAGCAATACGCGCGCTACCGGAAAATCGTCGTAGTGGTCGGGTTCCATCAAGGCGTCCAGAATGGGGTCGTATCCTGCGGCGGACCAGCCCGGCGGCCGCAGGACGCGATATTTTAAGGGTTCCCGGGGTATGTTGCAGCGCGCAAGGGTTGGCCGCGCGGGGCCGGCCGTCGCGTGCACGCTGCACCGGCGAGTGGTCTCCACAGCAAACGAAAGGCGAAGGGGTTAAAATGCGCGTCTGGTTTTTATTCCGTCACCCTTTGGCGGATTTTTTGCATCCTTAATAATTAGACAGCCGCCGGCGATCAGGTCATTTTTACCGATTCGCTCGCCTTCTGCGGCAGTCGGAGTTCGCCACCTTATGCGAGTGATCCTTGCCCAACCCCGCGGCTTTTGTGCGGGGGTTGTCCGCGCTATCGAAATCGTCGATCGCGCACTGCAGAAACACGGCGCGCCCGTCTACGTGCGCCATGAAATCGTCCACAACCGTCACGTGGTCGAAAACCTGCGCAACAAGGGCGCGCGTTTCGTGGAAGAGCTCGACGAAGTGCCAGAAGGCGCCGTGGCGATTTTCAGCGCCCACGGCGTAGCGAAGACCGTGGAGCGCGCTGCCGAGGAACGCGACCTCGACGTGCTCGACGCTACCTGCCCGCTCGTCACGAAGGTTCACGTGCAGGGCCGCCAGTACGTTGCGGCGGGCCGCACGCTGATCCTGATCGGCCATGCCGGTCACCCCGAAGTGGAAGGCACGATCGGCCAGATTCCCGGCACCGTGCTGCTCGTGCAGAGCGAAGCCGATGTTTCGAAGCTCGATCTGCCGCTCGATGCGCCGCTCGCGTACGTGACGCAAACCACCCTTTCGGTGGACGACACGCGCGGCATCATCGACGCGCTGCTCGCGCGGTTCACCGACATCGTCGGCCCGGACACGCGCGACATCTGCTACGCGACGCAGAACCGCCAGGCAGCGGTGCGCGAACTGTCTGACCAGGTGGACGTGCTGCTCGTCGTGGGCGCGACGAACAGCTCGAACTCGAATCGTCTGCGCGAGATCGGCAGCGAAACGGGCGTGCCGAGCTACCTCGTCGCCGACGGCTCGGAAGTGAAGCCCGAGTGGTTCGCCAATGTGCAAACGGTCGGCATCACGGCCGGCGCATCGGCGCCCGAAGAGATGGTGGAGAACGTGATTGACGCGCTGCGCGCGTTGGGGCCTGTCGAGGTGTCGACGATGGCGGGCCGTGAAGAAAAAGTCGAATTCAAGCTGCCGGCGAAGCTGTTGCAACCGCTCGTCGCGCGCGAAGTTTAAGGAGGGCACGTCTTGTCTATTCCGCTGCTACAAAAAGTCCGCGTTGGCTCGTACATCTTTCGCCAGCATTTCAGCGGCAACAAGCGCTATCCGCTCGCGCTCATGCTCGAGCCGCTGTTCCGCTGCAATCTCGCCTGCAATGGCTGCGGCAAGATCGACTATCCGGATCCCATCCTGAACCAGCGCCTGTCGCTGGAGGAATGCCTCGAAGCCGTCGATGAGTGCGGCGCGCCGGTCGTTTCCATCGCAGGCGGCGAACCGCTGCTGCACAAGGAAATGCCGCAGATCGTGAAGGGCATCATGGCGCGCAAGAAGTTCGTGTATCTCTGCACGAACGCGCTGCTCATGGAAAAGAAGATGGACGACTACGAGCCGAACCCGTACTTCGTCTGGTCGGTGCACCTCGACGGCGACCGCGAAGCGCACGATCACTCGGTCTCGCAGGAAGGCGTGTACGACAAGGCCGTCGCGGCCATCAAGGAAGCCAAGCGCCGCGGCTTCCGCGTGAACATCAACTGCACGCTGTTCAACGACGCCGTGCCCGAGCGCGTGGCGAAGTTCTTCGACACGGTCGGCGAAATCGGCGTCGACGGCATCACGGTGTCGCCGGGCTATGCGTATGAGCGCGCGCCCGACCAGCAACACTTCCTGAACCGCGACAAGACCAAGACCCTGTTCCGCGAGATCTTCAAGCGCGGCAACAACGGCAAGAAGTGGTCGTTCAGCCAGTCGAGCCTGTTCCTCGACTTCCTGGCCGGCAACCAGAGCTATCAGTGCACGCCGTGGGGCAACCCGGCACGCACGGTGTTCGGCTGGCAAAAGCCCTGCTACCTGGTCGGCGAAGGCTACGTGAAGACCTTCAAGGAGCTGATGGAAACGACCGACTGGGACAAGTACGGCACCGGCAAGTATGAGAAGTGCGCGGACTGCATGGTCCACTGCGGCTTCGAAGCCACCGCCGTGCTCGACACCGTCGCGCATCCGCTGAAGGCACTGAAGGTCGCGATGAGCGGCCCGCAGACCGAAGGCGCGTTCGTGAAGGACATCCCGCTCGAGGGCGCGCGTCCTGCCGAATACGTGTTCTCGCGTCACGTCGAGATCAAGCTCGAAGAGATCAAGAGCGCGGCCAAGACCGGGAAGCCGGCAACGGTCGCGGCAAGCTAAAGCGGCTTCCGCTTCACGCGGATAGCATGCGAAAAGGGCGCAACGGTTTTGGCCGTTGCGCCCTTTGTCTTTTGCGGTGAGGCGTCGCGCAGCGTGCGCCAGCGGCGCTGCGACTGCGCGCAGGCTCAGCGCCGCTTCACGCCCGGCAGCACGCAGAGCATTTCGAACGCGAGATTGGCCCCGAGCAGCGCCGTGGTGCCGAACGGGTCGTACGGCGGCGCCACTTCCACGAGATCCGCGCCGACGATGTCGAGCCCCCACGAGCCGCGGATGATCTCGAGCGCCTGCGGCACGGTCAGCCCGGCGATCTCCGGCGTGCCGGTGCCGGGCGCATAGGCTGGATCGATGCCGTCGATGTCGAAGCTCAGATACACCGGGCCGCCCTGCACGCGCGCGCGCACTTCCTCCATCAGCGGCGCCAGCGAGCGGTTCCAGCACTCTTCGACCTGCACGACCCTGAAGCCCTGCTGGCGGCACCAGTCGAAGTCCTCGGCCTCGTAGCCCGTGCCGCGCAAGCCGATCTGCACGACGCGATCGCAATCGAGCAGGCCTTCTTCCACGGCGCGCCGGAACGGCGTGCCGTGCGCGATCTTCTCGCCGAACATCGTGTCGTTGACGTCAGCGTGCGCATCGACGTGGATGAGGCCCACGCGGCCATGCTTGCGATGGATCGCGCGCAGGATCGGCAGCGTGATCGTATGGTCGCCGCCGAGCGAGACAGGGCGGCAGCCGTGCGCGAGGATTGCGTCGTAGGCGGCTTCGATGCGTGTGATCGAATCGGCGAGGTTGTACGGATTCGTCGCGACATCGCCAATGTCGGCCACGCGCAGCGAATCGAACGGCGCCGCGCGCGTCGCCATGTTGTACGGGCGCAGCAGCACGGACTCCGAGCGGACCTGGCGCGGGCCGAAGCGCGCGCCAGTGCGGTTCGAGGTGCCGAGGTCGAACGGCACGCCCACGAAACAGGCATCGAGACCCGATGCGTCCTCGACCTGGGGCAGGCGCATCATCGTCGCGATCCCGCCGCAACGCGGCATCGCATTGCCGCTGAGCGGCTGGAAGTATTGGTCAGACATTACGGCGCTCCACTTTCATTTACCGTGCCGTATCATTCGAAACGGCCATTAACGCAGTTGTAAGCGCGCATCGGCCAAAGATGAATAACGATTTCATCGTTGTTCACATAGATTTTTATCTATGTTTCGATGTTCGCACCGGAGAACCCATGCTCGGCAGCCTGACCGATCTCGACTTGCGCCTGCTGCGCGTCTTCGTTGCCGTTGCGGACGCCGGCGGCGTGAGCGTCGCGCAGACCACGCTGAACGTGAGCCAGCCCACCATCAGCGCGCAGCTCTCGACACTCGAAACGCGCCTGGGCTACCGGCTCTGCGAGCGCGGGCGCAGCGGCTTCAAGCTGACTGAAAAAGGGGAGCGGCTTTACGAACTGGCGACCACGCTGCTCGCCGCCGCCGAAGAGTTCACGCTGAAAGCGCGGCACCTGGACCGCACGCTCGTGGGAACGTTGAGCATCGGCCTGATCGGCCATACGCCGACCAGCCAGAACGCGCGCATCAGCGAGGCGATCGCTTCGTTCCGGCAACGCGACGAGGCGGTGCGTTTCTCGATTTCGGTGAAGTCGCCGGGCGAACTGGAGGAGCAGTTGCTGAGCGGCGAGACCCAGATTGCGGTGGGCTATTTCTGGCACCGCGTGCCGACGCTCGAATACACGCCGCTTTTCATCGAACGGCAGATCGCGTATTGCGGGCGCGGGCATCCGCTGTTCGAACGAGCGGGGCAGCTCGATCCGCTAGAGGCCGCGGAGTTCGAATGGGTTTGGCGCACGTATCCCACGCCGGAGGCCCAGCTCTCGACGACCCCGGGCAAGGTCACCGCGCAGGCCGACAACATGGAGGCCGTTTCGCTGCTGATTCTTTCCGGCCACCATCTCGGCTACCTGCCACAGCAATTCGCGGCGCCGCATGTCCGTCGTGGCCTGCTCGCCGCGCTCAATCCAAAGCAGCTCAGCTACGAGGTGACGTTCCACGTGGTCACGCAAAAGCGCAATCGTCATAGCCCGATCGTGCGGGCGTTCCTGGAGGATTTGAAGAACGCGCATCTGCATGACACCGAGGACGACGCACCATGAAACCGGCGCTACGGGCTCCATACGTGGAGCGCCTCGAGTTCTTCACTTCGCACTGAATGGCGACACCGTTGCCGCTTTCACGCTAGCCGCGCTAGCCCGCCGGCGTCCACCGATACACCACCGCGCTGGCGCCGTTGTAGTTATCCTTCGTCACCACATACTCGCCAGTCGAGCGCAGATACGCGCGCAGGCCGTACATCGAATCCACGTCGTTGCCCACGTACACAGTATTCGGGCTGTTATTGGTGAACGTCGTGTCGATCGCGCCCGTGGTGAGGTTGAATGCGTCGATGTTCGGCACGGTGTGCACGTAGCCCACGAACAGATAGTTCCCGGCAGCCGCAATCGATTTGGGATTCGCACTCGTGAGGGTGATCACCGGATTTGGCGTGCCCGTATTGCCGGCGAGCCAGCCGTGATAGACCTCCACGCGCGTCCCGACCGCGGTCCAGTCGGTGATGCCGGCGTCTTCTCCCGTGAGGATCATCGTGTCGCTTTCGGGCAGATAGACGATGCGTGTCAGACGCGAGATCGTGGCCGGAACCGGCGTGGTGACCGCGGCTCCCCAGAGCGGCTTGCCGGTTGCATCGAAGCCCGTCAGCGGGTAGTGGGAAATGACGCTGGTCTTGTCGAGGCCCACCCAGAGATCGCCCTTGCTGTCGAGGCAAAAGCCGTTGCGCACCGGGGCCGTCGTGTTGAACGCCGAACCCGGCAGCGTGTAGTCGGGAATGGCGATATAGCCGCTCGCCGCGTTGAAGTGAAAGAAGTAGAAGGTATCGGGGTTCTGGCCCGCGGCCACGAGAATGCGCTGTCCACTCACGCTTGCGACCTGGGCGAAATGCTCGCCGCGCGCGACGTCCGCGAGATTGATGCGCGGGTCGGACGGATACGTGACGGGATCGATGGTGTTGGCGACGAAGGTGCCGCCGGCCGTACCCGAATAGATGTTCATGCCGCCGTAGAACAGCGCGCCATCGGTGCCCGGGTCCGGCGCCGCGTTGCCTTCGAAGTTGACCGACTGGAGCTTCCAGCGCAGCGTTCCGGTCCCGTCGTATGCCTGAATGTCGGTGCCGCCGTTGCGGCCGAGGTCCCACGAACCGCCCCACGGATTGTTGAGCACGTACAGCGTGCCCGCGGAGTCCTTGCCGATACCGGTCACGCGCGTAAAGCGCTTGTCGCCGACCTGCCCCCGGGTGCCCGTGGTCGTGTCGAGATAGCCGCCCTTGACGCCGAACGTTCCGGTGAGAGACGGTGTGCCCGCCACGCTGTAGTTCTTGATGTTCATGTCGGGACCCGAGTCGCCGATCATCAACTGTAAGGTCTGCGAATCGAAGTACAGCGACGACGGCCGCGCAGTGGACGCCAGCTGGATGGTGTTCAGAAGCTGACCGCCGGCGCTGAATTCGAGCACGGCGCCCGTACTTTTCTGCGCGACCCAGAGGTTGCCGCTCGCGTCCAGGGCCAGCGCGCCCGGGCCGGCCACGCTGATGTCGCGTTGCCAGACGCCATCCGTGGTGTATACGCGCACGCGGTTGCCGGGGAAATCGCTTGCATAGAGCAGCGACCCGGATGTGGCGAGCCCGGTGACGACATCGGCGAGCTTTTCGGTCGTATCGGCGCTCACGGCGATCAGCAGATCGCGCGCGCTGCTCGTGCGGTTGTACCGTCCGACGCTGCCGCTGCCGTACGTGGCGTTGTACTGCATCGCGACGAACAGCGAAGTCGCGTTGCCCGTGATCGCGCCGCCCTGGAAGTCGCCGTGCCCGCCGATCGAGCCGAGGCTCTGGCCGTTCTGGTAGAGGGCAACGCCGCCTTCGTTTTCATCCCACATCGACGCGGTGTAGATCACACCTTCGGGCGCGACCCACATCGAGCGGGCCACGTTGCCCACGCGCGTCGCGTTGGTGCCGTAGGTGTTCGCAATCCAGTCGGTGGCGTATTGCGCTTCGCAAACCGGCGCAATCGTTGCGGTCAGGGCTGCCGCAAGCCATGCGGCGCCAATTCGATGCAGGACCATGAGAGATTCTTTGTTTCGCATACCTTACGGTGCGAGTGTTCAAGGTGCTGTGTTGCCAAACGGGGTCGCCAACGACGGCGCCAGCAGCAGCAAACGCGCGATCCGGTTCCCGACGAATCGAATCCGTGCGGGGCGCCGCGCGGCGTCATGCGTCGAGCTGGTGTCGAGCGTCGTAAAAGTTAACGGCGTCGCGCTGCGGGAATTTAGCGCTTTTGGTGGCAAGCCCAGGCCGCGCGGATTACAGGCGTAAAAAAAGGCGCGACGGCCTTCGCCGTCGCGCCTTGCATCGAATCACTCAGCGAGGACTCAGCAGCACTTCCCCGCGCCCGCCCCATACCGCGCGTTTTGCCGCTCGCGGAAGAACTCCTCGTATGTCATCACCGGGCGGTCGGGATGCGTCGCGCGCATATGCGCGACATAGCCCTCGTAGTCGGGCAGACCCACCATCAGGCGCATGGCCTGGCCCAGATAGCGCCCGGCGGTCTGCACGTTGTCGCGAAGTCCAGAGAACATGATGCGCTCCGTTCAGTGTGTCAGGTGCTCAATGCACGCGCTGCGCCACGGCAGCGGCGCCGCCAGCGGGCATCGCTTCGTACGGCGTTTCCTGCACGGTCGGGTGGCCGATGCGGCGTGCACGCGAAATCGCGATCAAGCCATACACCACGATGCTCACCACCACGAAGATGAAGAGGCCCGAGAGCGCGGCATCGACGTAGTCGTTGAAAACCATGCGCTGCATCTGCTCGAGCGACTTGGCAGGCGCGACGATCTTGCCTTCCGCGATCGCCGCCGAAAGCTTCTGGGCGTGTGCGACGAAGCTCACCTTCGGGTTGCTGTCGAAAATCTTCTGCCAGCCCGCCGTGAGCGTGCAGATGAGGAGCCACACCGTGGGCGCGGCGGTGACCCATGCGAACTTCTCGCGCTTCATCTTGAAGAGCACGACGGTGGCGAGCATCAGCGCGATACCGGCGAGCATCTGGTTCGAGATGCCGAAGAGCGGCCACAGCGTGTTGATGCCGCCGAGCGGATCGACCACGCCCTGATAGAGGAAGTAGCCCCATGCGGCCACGCACAGCCCCGTGGCGATCAGGTTGGCCGGCAGCGACTCCGTGCGCTTGAGCGACGGGTGGAACGTGCCGAGCAGATCCTGCAGCATGAAGCGGCCCGCGCGCGTGCCGGCATCGACGGCGGTCAGGATGAAGAGCGCTTCGAACAGGATGGCGAAGTGATACCAGAACGCCATCATCGCCTCGCCGCCGATCACCTGGTGCAGGATCTGCGCCATGCCCACAGCCAGCGTGGGTGCGCCGCCCGCGCGCGCGACGATGGTCGTCTCGCCCACGGCCTGCGCGGTGTGCGTGAGCATGTCCGGCGTGAGCATGAAGCCCCAGTGGCCCACGGTTTGGGCGACGGCGTCCGGCGTCGTGCCGAGCACGGCGAGCGGTGCGTTCATTGCGAAGTACACGCCCGGCTCGATCACCGAGGCGGCCACGAGCGCCATGATCGCGACGAACGATTCCATCAGCATCGCGCCGTAACCGATAAAGCGCGCGTTGGTTTCGTTATCGAGCAGCTTGGGCGTCGTGCCCGACGAGATCAGCGCATGGAAGCCCGAGACCGAGCCGCACGCGATCGTGATGAAGAGGAACGGGAACAGGTTGCCCGACCAGACCGGACCCGTGCCGTCGATGAACTTCGTGAACGCGGGCATCTTCAGTTCCGGCGCGACGATCAGAATGCCGATCGCGAGCGCGAGGATCGTGCCGATCTTGAGGAACGTCGAGAGATAGTCGCGCGGCGCGAGCAGCAGCCACACCGGCAGCACCGAAGCGACGAAGCCGTAGCCGATCAGGATCCACGTGAGCTGCGTGCCCGTGAACGTGAACCACGCGGCGAGCGTGGGCGAATCGTGCACGTGCTGGCCGAACGCGATCGACGCCATGAGCAGCACGAAGCCGATGATCGAGATCTCGCCGATCTTGCCCGGGCGGATGTAGCGCACATAGAGACCCATGAAGATCGCGATGGGAATCGTTGCGGCCACGGTGAACGTGCCCCACGGCGAGTTCGTGAGCGCCTTCACCACGATCAGCGCGAGCACCGCGAGAATGATGATCATGATGAGGAACGTGCCGAACAGCGCGATCACGCCGGGCACGGGACCCAGCTCCATCTTCACGAGGTCGCCGAGCGAGCGGCCGTCGCGGCGCGTGGACAGGAACAGCACCACGAAGTCCTGCACGGCGCCCGCGAACACTACGCCCGCGAGAATCCACAGCATGCCGGGCATGTAGCCCATCTGCGCGGCCAGCACCGGGCCGACCAGCGGGCCCGCGCCCGCGATCGCCGCGAAATGGTGGCCGAACAGCACGAACTTGTTGGTGGGCACGAAGTCGAGCCCGTCGTTGTGGCGCACGGCCGGCGTCATGCGCAGGCCGTCCAGTTGCAGGACGGTGCTCGCGATGAAGCGGCTATAGAAGCGATAAGCGATCAGATAAACGCACACGGCGCAGATCACGATCCAAAGGGCGCTGATTCGCTCGCCGTGCGCGAGCGCGATGGTGCCGAACGCGAACGCGCCCAATAGCGCGACGAGCGTCCAGACGACGAAACTGGATGTCCGACTCATGCGGTGTCTCCGTTTATGGTTTTAGCTCTGTGCCCGGCATCGGAACCGGGCTCCGGCGCGCCGTTCGATGCCGGCGCATGCACGACGCATTGCGCCGTGTCGTGGCCGGTAGTATTCGCTTTCAGACCGTCAGCCACAACCGGACAACTACGTAAATGCGCTACGTAGAATTACGTAGCGGAGGCAAGGGTTCGTTGCGCGATCAACGTGTCATCCCGATCATTTGAAGGCGCCGGTCTTCGAACGCCGCTTGGATTGCCGGCCCCCGCCGCGCGCGCCCGGTTATGCTTGCAGACTCAGCTTCCGTACACCGTCATGCCCGCCCCATTTTTCTTCGCCGACCGCCGCCTGAAGACGAAAATCTTCCTGCTCGCGGTCGTGCCGTTCCTCGCCGCCATTGCCGGCATCGGGATCGGCGTGCGCCAGCAGGCCACCCAGCTCGCGCAAACCCAGCACACGACCATGCAGAGCGCCTATCTGTCGAGCAAGGAGGACGAACTGCGTCACTACGTGGAGCTGGCGACGAGCGCCATCGCACCGCTCTACGCACCCGACGGGAACGCCAGCGCCGCGTTGCCCGCGCCCGCCGACGAAGCCGACCGCCAGCTCGCCGCGCTCGCCGTGCTGCAGAAGATGGACTTCGGCCCCGACGGCTACTTCTTCGTCTACGACATGCACGGGCGCTCGCTCATGCATCCGCGCGAGCCCGCCCTCGTCGGCCAGGATCTCTGGAACCTGCGCGATCCGCAGGGCGCGCTCACGATCCAGCAGTTGATCGCCGCGGCCCAGCGCGGCGGCGGATTCGTGCGCTACATGTGGCACCGGCCGTCGACGGGCAAGCTCGCGCCCAAGCTCGGCTATGTCGTGCCGCTGCCGCGCTGGGGCTGGATGATCGGCACCGGCATCTATCTCGACGATGTCGATTCGACGCTCGCGCGCATCGACGAACGCGCCTCCGCGAATATCGAGCACACCATCCAGTGGCTCGGCGTGATTGCGCTCGCCGGCGTGCTCGTGATCGCGCTCGGCGCGCTCGTGCTCAACGTGAGCGAGCACCGCAGCACCGACGCCAAGCTCAAACGCCTCGCGCAGCAGGTGGTCGAGTCGCAGGAGCAGGAGCGCGCACGGCTCTCGCGCGAGCTGCACGACGGCATCAGCCAGATGCTCGTCTCGGTGAAGCTGTTGCTCGAATCGGCGCTGGCGCGCTTCGAGCGCGGCGAAACGCGCGTGCCCGCCGCCGAGGCATCGCTCGCCACCGGCCTCTCGCGCCTTTCCGACACGCTGCGCGAAGTCCGCAGCATCTCGCACGCGCTACGCCCCTCGATGCTCGACGACCTCGGTCTCGCCGCCGCGCTGGAGCAGCTCACGCGCGAGCTGGCCGAACAAACGGGCATCGAGATTGCCTTCTCGCAAACCGCGCCGAAGCCGGCGAGCCGGAAAGCGCAGCCGGGCGCGCTGCCCGATGCCGTCAACACGGTGCTCTTCCGTATCGCGCAGGAAGCGCTCACTAACATCATGCGGCACGCAGATGCGGCTCGCGCCGCGCTCACGCTGGAGGTGGCCGCGAACGGCGTGACGCTCACCGTTGCCGACAATGGCCGCGGCTTCGACGTGACGCACGCGCTGGCCGATCCGCGCGCGGGTCTCGGCCTGCGCAACATGCGCGAGCGGCTGGAGTCGCTGGGCGGCCGCCTC
>DATBXG010000054.1:0-2891 GCA_036514415.1 Paraburkholderia sp. | reverse complement strand
GCCGCCTTCGCGCGGCGCGCCCGAATCAGGAACGCATCCCATGCAAACGCGTATTCGAATCGCCGCGCTCGTCGTCGCGGTAGTGACCTCGGCGCTCGGCTGCTCGGCGCAGGCCGACCAGACCACCGACAAGATCAAGTCGGCGCTGCAGTCGCGCCTTGGCATCGACGCCAGCGACATCAAGGGCATCAGCAAGGCGCCGATGCCGGGCCTCTACGAGGTCAACCTCGGCACACAGATCGTCTACAGCGACGCCAACGGCGACTACGTGCTCAACGGCGAGCTGATCGACACGAAGGCGCATCGCAATCTCACCGAGGCGCGCCTCAGTGAGATCAACAAGGTCGACTTCGCGAAGCTGCCGTTCGAGAACGCCGTCAAGGTCGTGAAGGGCGACGGCAAGCGCAAGATGGCCGTGTTCTCCGATCCGAACTGCCCGTACTGCCATCAGCTCGAAAACACGCTCAAGTCCGTCGACAACGTGACGGTGTACACCTTTCTGTACCCGGTGCTCTCGCCGGATTCCACGGCGAAGGCCAAGCAGATCTGGTGCTCGTCCGACCGCGCGAAGGCGTGGGAATCGTGGATGGTCGACCGCAAGGCACCCGAGGCGGCCGGCACCTGCGACACCGCCGCCATCGACAGCAATCTCGCGCTCGGCGCGAAGATGAACGTGACCGGCACGCCCACCGTGATTCTTGCCGATGGTACGCGCCTGCCTGGCGCGGTCAGCGGCGACCGGCTCGAAAAGGCGCTGAGCGCCGCCCACTGAAGTCCCGCCTGAACCCGCCGGCCGCTTTCGCGGCCGGTGCGCTTTTTGCCCCGCTTGTTTTCGTCCGCTGTTGCCGGCCGGGCATACTGAAATCGCATTCCGCGTCCGCTGACCGAACCTCTCACCGATCCCGCCGATGAAGCCGATCCGATACACCATCGTCCCGAAGAATCCCGCCGCGCATCTGTTCGAGGTGACGCTCACGGTCGACGACCCCGCGCCGGAGGGCCAGTGCTTCATGCTCCCCGTGTGGATTCCGGGCAGCTACATGGTGCGCGAGTTCGCGCGCAACATCGTCACGCTGCGCGCCTTCAACGACGCGGGCCGCAAGGTGCGCGTGACGAAGACCAACAAGCACTCGTGGCAGGCCGCGCCGGTGAAGGGCGCGCTCACGCTGCGCTACGAGGTCTACGCGTGGGACCTGTCGGTGCGCGCCGCGCATCTCGACGACACGGTGGGCTTCTTCAACGGCACGAGCGTGTTTCTCGCGGCGCTCGGGCACGAGACGGCGCAGCACGTGGTCGACATCCAGCGCCCGGATGGGCACGCGTACCGCCACTGGCGCGTGGGCACGGCGCTCACCGAGGCGCGCGGCACCAAGCGTTACGGCTTCGGGGAATACACGGCCGCGGACTACGACGAACTGATCGATCATCCGGTCACGCTTGGCGAGTTCACGCTCGCGAGCTTCAAGGCGCACGGCGTGCCACACGACATCGTGATCGCGGGCCGCGTGGTGGCGCTCGACACCGAGCGCCTCGCCGCCGACCTGAAGAAGATCTGTGAGGCGCAGATCGCGCTTTTCGAGCCGCGCACGAAACGCGCGCCGATGGAGCGCTACGTCTTCATGACGCAGGCCGTGAGCGACGGTTACGGCGGCCTCGAGCATCGCGCCTCGACGGCGCTGATCTGCAATCGCACGGATCTGCCGGTGAAGGGCAAGCCGGAGATGTCGGACGGCTACCGCACCTGGCTCGGTCTGTGCAGCCACGAGTACTTCCACACCTGGAACGTGAAGCGCATCAAGCCCGCCGCGTTCGTGCCGTACGACCTCGCGCGCGAGGACTATACGTCGCTGCTGTGGCTCTTCGAGGGCTTCACGTCCTACTACGACGACCTGATGCTCGTGCGCAGCGGCCTCATTTCCGCCGACGACTACTTCGGGCTCCTCGGCAAGACGATAGCGGGCGTGCTGCGCGGCGCGGGGCGCCTGAAGCAGAGCGTCGCGGAAAGCTCGTTCGACGCGTGGGTCAAGTACTACCGCCAGGACGAGAACGCGTCGAATGCGATCGTCAGCTATTACACGAAAGGCTCGCTCGTTGCTTTGGCATTTGATTTGTCGATCCGCGCGCAAACGAACGGCCGCAAATCGCTCGACGACGTCATGCGCCTCCTGTGGCAGCGCTATGGACGCGACTTCTATCGCGGCAAGCCGGTGGGCGTGGGCGAAGACGATGTCGAGGCGCTGATTGCCGAGGCGACGGGCGTCGAACTGGGCGCGCTCTTTGGCGACGCCGTGCGCGGCACGCGCGATCTGCCGCTCGCGGCGCTGTTCGAGCCGTTTGGCGTGACGCTCGAAGGCGAGCCGGAGCGCGGTGCGAAGCCGTCGCTCGGCGCGCGCCTGCGCGGCGGCGCGGAGGCGACGCTTGCCGTGGTCTACGAAGGCGGCGCAGCGCAGAAGGCGGGGCTTTCGGCAGGCGACGCGCTCGTCGCGCTCGACGGCCTGCGCGTGACGGGCTCGAATTTCGACGCGCTGCTCTCGCGTTACCAGCCGGGCGCGAAGGTCGAGATCCACGCGTTCCGCCGCGACGAGCTTCGCGTGGCGCGTCTGACCCTCGATGCGCCCGAAGTCGCGCGCTACAAGCTCGGCGCGGCCGACAAACGTGCGGCCGTGCGCGGCCTGCGCGAGCGCTGGCTGGCGGCCTGAGCGGCCTGCGCGCCGCACGTTCGCGGCGCGGCGGCACCCAGAACGGCGTGGGTGAAATTCACCGCGCCGTTTTTTCGTGCCGGCGATTGTTCTATCGCTGCAACAATCCGTCATCGGCGGACTACTTTTTCGGGACGCAGCAAATAAACACAATGCCTTCACTCGCGCAACGTTGCGCAACTGAGACCCGAA
>DATBXG010000053.1:0-12914 GCA_036514415.1 Paraburkholderia sp. | reverse complement strand
TGTGCGCTTTTCGGCTGTCGTGCTCGCGGCGGGCCTGTCCAGCCGCATGGAAGGGCGCCACAAGCTGTTGCTGCCGGTGTGCGGCGAGCCTGCCGTGCGGCGGGTCGTGCGCGCGATCGTTGCGGCGCAACCGCAGGAAGTCGTCGTAGTGACGGGCTTCAATGGCCGCGCCGTATTCGAAGCGCTCGAAGGCCTCGACGTGCGCTTTCAGAGCAACCCACGCTACCGGGAAGGACAGATGACCTCGGTCGCGAGCGGCGTTGCCGCGCTGCAGGCGCCGTGCGACGCCGTGATGATCTGCCTCGCCGACCAGGTGCTGATCGAAACGGCCGACTATCGCGAACTGATCGAGGCCTACGCGTCGATGCCGTACGGATCGATCCTGGTGCCGATGTTCGAAGGCGCACGCGGCAATCCTGTCGTGTTCGCGTCGAGCTATTGCCCCGAGGTCGTGGGCGGCCGCGTGAATCCGGGCTGCCGCAAGCTGATCGCCGAGCACGGCGGCGAAGTGTTTCTCCACGAGGCGGCGCATGATCGCTTTTGCGTCGACATGGATACGCCCGCCGATTACTCGAGCGTCATTGCGCGCCTTGAGTGCGGGACGGGCGTGCCGCAGCGCTGCCAGCGTGACAGTGGCTCAGGGTAGCTGACATTCGCCACGCGCTTTCGTTACCATGGCGTCTCGTGACGCGATGCATTCTACGAAGGCGAAAATGATGAAACGTTCTGAGTACACACTTGAGGACACGGGCAACCTCGTGCTGCTCGAGCACGTCAATCTCACGATACCGGACCAGCGTCTTGCGACGGCGTTCTACGTCAGCGGACTTGGGCTCACGCGCGATCCCTTTCTGATGACGGGCGTGACCAATATGTGGATCAACATTGGCCGTTCACAGATTCACTTGCCGCAAGGCGCAGCCCAGCGCCTGCGCGGGCACGTCGGGCTGGTCGTGGGAGAGCGCCATGCGCTCGTCGCACGGCTGCACAGAGTGCAGCCGGTGCTCGATGGAACCGCGTTCGGATGGGTGGAGCGCGACGATCGGGTCGAGGTGACGTGTCCGTGGGGGAACCGCTACGACTGCCTCGACCGGGATGCGTTTCAGGGGCAGGCGCCGTGGTCGGACATCGATCTCGGCATCGCTTATGTGCAGTTCGATGTCCAGGCTGGCAGCGCGGGATCGATTGCCGCCTTTTATCGCGAGGTCTTCGCTGCACCCGCCGACGTTCAGGACAACAACGATTTGCAGCAGGCGGTAGTCGCGGTCGGAACGCATCAGCAACTCATCTTTGCTGAAACGCGTGCGGCGATCCCGGAGTACGACGGGCATCATATTCAGGTCTACGTCGCGAATTTTTCCGAACCCTATGCACGGCTGGCTGAACGCGGGCTGACCTACGGCGAGGAGCCTCATCAATATCGCTTCGCCGACATCGCCGATCCCGTGAGCGGAGCGCACTGCTTCAAGCTCGAACATGAGGTGCGCAGCCTGCGCCATCCGCTCTATGCGCGGCCCCTGGTGAACCGGAATCCCGACCAAAGCAACCGGGACTACCGCTGGGGCGGCGATATGCGCGGCGGCGTGTTCTAGACCAGGGTGGACCGGCCCCTCAATGCGGCAGCGTAACCGGTGTCGCGCGCAGCCGCCAAAGCTTCATGAGCACCCGGAGCGAGCGCGTCGTTTTAGTGACCGTAGTGGGTCGTATTGCAGTCGGGACTGGTCCGCAGGGCCTCTGGCTGCCGTTCCCGGCGATGTGCGTCGCACAAAAGATTCCGCAATCAGGTTCGTGGTGCCTGGCGAATCACGTTGACGACCTGTATCCACAAACCTAGACTATAAAAGTCTTCACAAAAGGGGCTGATGCCTTGGACACCTGTAGTTGTCGATCTTCGAACGATCTTCCTGCCTGAGTCCGCAGGGCGTCTGCGCCCGTTTTTTGGCCACCGTCCTGCCGTCGGGCAGGCGGTGCGCGTCCTGGTAATACCTCCCGTGCACCTTGATTATTAGCGCCATGCAGGTGCCGCGTTTGCGTGCGTTTCGCCTGGCATCGTGTTGCGAGCATCCGTTCGCAGCATGCGTTCGTTTGCGCGGGAATGTCGCATTCCCCCGCGAGCGCGCAGGCAGGCACATAGCGCCGGGCGTGCCCGGCAACCAGGAGGAGTCTCAATGCCAGCAAGTGACAGTTGTTCCTTATGCCGCCGCCTTGTCAATCAACTGGAGATAGCGGTTAGCAGACGGTTACGGCGCCCATGAGGCGCGCCTTCTTCGTGCCTGTCGGCTGTCCGCACTGATGCGTCAACGCCAGACGCACGGAGAAAGATCATGATTTTCGGCCTGCTTCTATCGAAATTGCCACACATCGACGAAGCGCGCGTCCAGTACGACGCGATGCTGTCGCTGCAGTTCCGGGAGTCGCACCGGCTAGCTGCCTTCTGGAACCGTTTGAAGGCGCTTGTTTCGCAGCTTGTTTCGTAGCGTCTTTCGTAAATGCAGGCACTCTCCTTTGACAGAAGCGGGCGATGCGTTCACGTCGCGATTCACTCGCTCGCGTTCGCCGGAGGCGGGCATTGGCGTTTCGGTAACCCGAAACAGCGGGGAGCAACAACATGTCAAACCCAGCGGAAATTTCATCGTCGTCCGGCGGCGTGCTGGAGCGCAGCGCGGTCCTCGACGAAGCGCATCTTGGCGATATAACCGGTGCGTTGGGCACCATCGCGCGGCACGACATCGCGCCCCGTACCCATTGGTGGGCGCGTCTGCGCACGCTCCTTGCCATTCTGGGACCGGGCCTCATCGTGATGGTGGGCGACAACGATGCAGGGGCATTTGCCACCTATACGCAGGCCGGACAGAACTACGGCACCACGCTGTTGTGGACACTCCTGCTGCTCGTGCCGGTCCTCTACGTGAATCAGGAAATGGTGCTGCGACTGGGCGCCGTGAGCGGCGTGGGGCACGCGCGCCTGATTTTCGAGCGCTTTGGCCGGTTCTGGGGTGCGTTCAGCATCATCGATCTGTTTCTGCTGAACGCACTGACGATCGTTACCGAGTTCATCGGCATCACGTTTGTGCTCGACTTCTTCGGCTTTTCGAGGCTCGCCGGCGTATGCATCGCTGCGGCGCTGACGATGGCGGCGGTCAGCACGGGAAACTTCCGGCGTTTCGAACGCTTCGCGATGGTGCTGTGCGTGCTGAGTCTGCTGCTGGTGCCGGTACTGGTGTCGATCCACCCGCCGGTCGGCCAGATGACGCGTGACCTCCTGATTCCGGGTTGGCCCGCTCACTCGAAGCTCTCCGACGTCATGCTGCTCGTGATCGGCATCGTCGGGACGACGGTCGCACCGTGGCAGTTGTTTTTCCAGCAGAGCTATGTGGTCGACAAACGCATTACGCCCCGCTTCATTCGGTATGAACGGGCTGACCTGTGGATCGGCATCGTGGTCGTGATGATTGGCGCGGTCGCGATGATGGCCTTTTGCGCGGAACTGTTCGCTGGCAAGCCTGAATTCGGCAATTTTACGGACGCGGGCGGCGTTATCGCCGGTCTGGAGAAGTACGCCGGCTGGACAATGGCGGCGCTGTTCGCCGTCGCTCTGTTCGATGCTGCGATCATCGGCGCGGCGTCCGTTTCGCTGTCGACCGCGTACGCCATCGGCGACGTGTTCAGGATTCGCCATTCGTTGCATCGCAGTGTGTTTGCCGCAAAGGGTTTTTATCTCGTGTATTTCGGAATTGTCGCTGGTTCGGCGGGGCTGGTCCTGATTCCGGGCAGCCCGCTTGGCCTGCTGACGCTGGCCGTGCAGACCCTCGCGGGCGTGTTGCTGCCAGGCGCAACCGTGTTCCTGTTACTCCTGTGCAATGACCGGGAAGTACTGGGACCGTGGGCTAACTCGCAGAAGGTGAACCTCTTCACGGGCGCGGTGATCTGGGTGCTGGTGATGCTGTCAGTCATCCTGACCGCATCCGTGATGTATCCCGATATCAGTGGAGAAACCATACTCGAGGTGCTCGCGGGCGGGACGGTATTGGCGGTCGTGGGCTATCTGGTCACGGTTGGGATGCGGAGACTGCATCGTGAGCGCGGCGACGCGGCCGGTGGCGGTGAGCCACAGTCGTATCCGGAGGACGCACGCCGTTGGTGGCGCATGCCGCCGCTCGACGAATTGCCGCCGCCGAGACTCACCCTCGCCAAGCGGATCTGGATGGGGGTATTGCGTGGTTATCTGTTGATCGCAGTTGCGCTCGTAATCGTGAAAGTCGCGCAACTGATGTTTTTCAAATAGCGAGCAGTCCGGTACCGTCTGTCATCGGGAGCCGATGATGAAAAAGCACATTGTCGAGATATCCGTGGTTTCGGCCGTGGTCCTGGTCGCCACTTTGCTGGCCGTCGATCAAAATTGTTTGACTGGCACACCGAGCGTAGCGCGGGCTGCTGCGGACGCTTTTTCTGCGAACGGACCGCCGAATGGCAGGACGGCCCACTGTCTCGTCTATGGGAAATACTGCCTGAGTAACGCGTTACGAAGCCGATAGCAGGCAAGTGAACGACTCTTCTCCGGCGTTTCCAACGCGACGCGTAGATAGAGCCGTGTCAGATCTTCTCGGCGACGATTGATGCAGCGATTTCCGATGCGCTCAATGCTCCGGCGAGCGCGCGCCGCTCGCACGCAAGATCAATCGCACCACTTCCTCGGTGCTCGCCTCGAATCCCGCAGTTGAAAGCGCGCGTTTGCCCGAAAGCGCGCGAATTTGCGCCTCGAAATCGGCGTAGTGCTGCGTGGTCGCCCAGATCATGAAGAGCAGCGTTTTCGCATCGACCGGTGCGAGCAATCCTTCCGCAATCCAGCGATCGATCAGCTTCACGCGCGTTTCCATCCACGGCTTCACGCGCTTGAGCAGGATGTCCTGCATGTGCGTCGCGCCGCTGATGATCTCGTTCGCCCACACCTTCGACCCGAGCGGCCTGCGCCGCGAGAGTTCCATCTTCGCGCGCACATAGCCGCCAATCGCCTCGACCGGATCGTCGCTCGCGTCGAAGGTGTTCGCGGCCGCATTCCATTCCTCGAACAGATCGTCGAGCACGCGCCAGTAGAGCGCGAGCTTGGTGGGGAAGTAGTAGTGCAGATTGGCCTTCGGCAAGCCCGCGCGCTCTGCGATCAGTGCGGTACTCGCGCCTTCGAAGCCGCGCTCGGCGAACACGGCCTCCGCGCAGGCGAGCAGGTGCGTTTCGTTCGACGCGCGAATGGCGGCTTTGCGCCGGCGCGGCTTGTGCGTTGCATCAGCGCTTTCCTGCGCCTGCGCGCTTGCGCGTGTCGTGAGGGTCGCGGCTCGCGTGGTGGATTCGTCATTGCGCATGGCGTTTGGTCCGTTCAACAGGAGAGAGGCAGTGGGCGGCGTGCGCGCCCATGCCGGCTTCATTGTAGTCACGATGTAAGCGTGTCGCGCAGCCGCCTGCCTCGGGGAAAACGCGTGAGCGGACCGGCGCGTTTTCGCGCACTGCAACATCGATGGCACGCTTCTCGCTCGTAACACCGCATTGAATTCGGGAAGTTTATCGCCTACAACCTGTCCAATCGGACAGGATTCGCACAGCAGGGTTTCACACGCCGCGCGAGCGTCATCCAGGTCTGCACCGGCTTGGCGCTTCGCGCCCCAGAGGGTGGCACGCGGCGGCACGAATGCACGTTTGACGAACACGGACAGGAGGACACGCATGAACGCAGTAAGCGAAGCCGCGCTGACGACCGCGATCCACGTGAACGGCCAGCGCCTGTGGGAGAGCCTGATGGAGATGGCGAAAATCGGCGCCACGCCCAAGGGCGGCGTGTGCCGCCTGGCTCTCACCGACCTCGACAAAGAAGGGCGCAATCTCATCGTGCAATGGGCCAAAGAGGCGGGCTGCACGGTGAGCGTCGACCAGATGGGCAACGTGTTCATGCGCCGCGCGGGGCGCAACAACGATCTGCCGCCCGTGATGACCGGCTCGCATGCCGACTCGCAGCCCACGGGCGGTCGCTTCGACGGCATCTATGGCGTGCTGGGCGGGCTCGAGGTGATCCGCTCGCTCAACGACCACGGCATACAAACCGAACGCCCCGTTGAAACCGTGATCTGGACCAACGAGGAAGGCTCGCGCTTCGCGCCCGCGATGGTCGCCTCCGGTGTGTTCGCGGGCGTTTTCACGCTCGACTACGGGCTTTCGCGCAAGGACGTCGAGGGCAAGACCATCGGCGAGGAATTGCAGCGCATTGGCTACGCGGGCGAGTTGCCGTGCGGCGGGCGCAAGATTCACGCCGCGTTCGAACTGCATATCGAGCAGGGGCCGGTTCTCGAAGCCGAGAACAAGACCATCGGTGTCGTGACCGACGCGCAGGGCCAGCGCTGGTACGAAGTCGTGCTCACGGGCCAGGAAGCGCATGCGGGGCCCACGCCCATGCCGCGCCGGCGCGACGCGTTGCTGGGCGCTTCGCGCGTGGTGCAGCTCGTGAACGAAATCGGCTTGCGCCACGCGCCTCTTGCCTGCGCGACGGTCGGCATGATGCAGGTGCATCCGAACTCGCGCAACGTGATTCCGGGGCGCGTGTTCTTCACGGTCGACTTTCGCCATCCGCAGGACGACGTGCTCGCGCAGATGGACGCCGACCTGCGCGAGGGCATTGCGAAGATCGCGGAGCAAGGCAGGCTCGAAACCCAGGTCGAGCAGATTTTCTATTACGCGCCTGTGCCGTTCGACAAGGCCTGTGTGAACTCTGTGCGCGCGGCGGCGGAGCGCTTTGGTTATTCGAACCGCGACATCGTCTCGGGCGCTGGCCACGACGCCTGCTATCTCGCGACGGTCGCGCCGACCTCGATGGTGTTCGTGCCGTGCATCGACGGCATCAGTCACAACGAGGTCGAGGACGCGACCATCGAATGGATCGAAGCGGGCGCGAACGTGCTGCTGCACGCCATGCTCGAACGCGCGAGCGAACCCGGCTGATGCCGCTGACGCAAACCTGGACGCAAAAGCAAGCGGCCTCAGAGCCGCGCTGCCTTTCACGCTTTCCCCACGTACCGGCTGCGCGTCGCACGCAGCCGGCGGAGCCGAGTTTTGCCTCGCAAGGAGCATCCGGATGTCCCAGCCCACTTCGAATGCCGCCGACGGCATCGCCGCAGGCCGCCTCACCGCCGAGCAGCTAGGCTGCAACTTCGCCGATGTCGCGCCGCCGCTTTCCGCCAACGCGGCCGTCATTGCCGCCGACCGCTGCCATTACTGTTACGACGCGCCGTGCGTGGCGGCCTGCCCGACCGGCATCGACATTCCCGGCTTTGTCCGCAAGATCGGCAACGGCAATCTCAAGGGCGCGGCGCGCGATATTCTGGGCGCGAATCCACTGGGCGGCACGTGCGCACGCGTGTGCCCGACCGAAATTCTCTGTGAAGGCGCTTGCGTGCGAAATCATCAGGATGGCGAACCAGTGCAGATCGGTGCGCTGCAACGCCATGCCACCGATTTCCAGATGGCGCGAGAAGCCGCCGGCGCACCGGCGCTCTTCAAACGCGCCAGCGAAACCGGGCGGCGCGTTGCCGTGGTCGGGGCCGGGCCAGCGGGCCTCGCATGCGCGCACACGCTTGCGCTCGCCGGGCATCGCGTGATCGTACTCGATGCGCGCGCAAAGCCGGGCGGCCTCAATGAATATGGCATCGCCGCGTACAAGGTCGTCGACGACTTTGCGCAACGCGAAGTGCGGTGGCTTCTCTCCGTTGGCGGGATCGAAATTCGCCAGGGTCAGCGTCTTGGCCGGGACGTCACGCTTGCGGAGTTGCGTGCGGCGTATGACGCCGTGTTCATCGGCGTGGGCCTTGGCGGCACGCAGGCGCTTTCCATTGAAGGCGAAACGCTCGATGGCGTGCTCGACGCCGTGGACTTTATCGCGCGCCTGCGGGAAGCCGACGATCTTTCGGCGCTGGCGGTGGGCCGCAAGGTAGTGGTGATCGGCGGCGGCAATACGGCGATCGACGCCGCCGTGCAAAGCCGCAAGCTGGGCGCGGACCAGGTGACGCTTGCCTACCGCCGCGGCGCGGCGCAGATGAGCGCCACGTGGGCCGAACAGGAATTCGCTCGCGCGCAGGGCGTGGCGCTGGTCGAATGGATGAAGCCGCTGCGCATAACCGGCGACACCCGCGTGCAGGCCGTGGAGTTCGAGCGCACGGCGCTCGACGTGGTCGGCGTGCTGCGTGGCACCGGAGAAATCGTGCGCGTGGAAGCCGACATGGTGTTGAAAGCCATTGGCCAAAAGCTCTTGCCTGAAGGACTGGTTGGCCTGGATGGCCTGCAACTTGCCGCGGGCGGCGCGCGCATTGCCGTAGATGCGGATGGCGCGACGTCTATCGAAGGCGTGTTCGCAGGCGGCGATTGCGCCGGCCACGGCGCGACCGATCTCACCGTGCAGGCCGTGCAGGACGGCAAGCTCGCCGCGCGCGCGATCGACCGCTACCTCGCGAATCAGTCTGCTAGAGCCGCTTGAACTGCGCGGCTTGAACGGCGAAACAAGCAAACCGAATCCAGACAATACGAAGGAGTCGCATCATGGCCGACCTGCGCTGCACGATTGCCGGCATTGCATCGCCCAACCCGTTCTGGCTCGCCTCCGCGCCACCCACCGACAAGGCGTACAACGTCAACCGCGCCTTCGAGGCCGGCTGGGGCGGCGTGGTCTGGAAGACGCTGGGGCTCGATCCGCACGTGGTGAACGTGAGCTCTCGCTATGGCGCCACCACCTGGCGCGGCCAGCGCATCGCGGGCCTGAACAACATCGAGCTGATCACCGACCGCCCGCTCGACGTGAACCTCAAGGAAATCGCCCAGGTGAAGCGCGACTGGCCCGACCGGGCGCTCGTCGTCTCGCTGATGGTGCCGTGCACCGAGCACGACTGGAAATGGATACTGCCGCAGGTGGAGGATGCCGGCGCCGATGCGGTGGAGCTCAACTTCGGCTGCCCCCATGGCATGAGCGAGCGCGGCATGGGCGCGGCCGTGGGTCAGGTGCCCGAGTACATCGAAATGGTCACGCGCTGGGTGAAGGAGGGCACGCGCCTGCCTTGCCTCGTGAAACTCACGCCCAACGTGACCGACATTCGCCACGGCGCACGCGCGGCGATGAAGGGGGGCGCGGACGGCGTCTCGCTCATCAACACGATCAACTCGATCGTGGGCGTCGATCTCGACGTGATGGCGCCGCTGCCCACGGTGGACGGCAAGGGCACGCACGGCGGCTACTGCGGCCCCGCCGCGAAGCCCATTGCGCTGCACATGGTCGCGGAAATCGCGCGCGACCCGCAAACGCATGGGTTGCCGATATCGGGCATCGGCGGCATCTCCGACTGGCGCGATGCCGCCGAATTCATCGTGCTGGGCGCGGGGAGCGTGCAGGTTTGCACCGCCGCGATGCACTACGGATTCCGAATCGTCAGCGACATGATCGACGGACTCTCGAACTGGATGGACGATAAAGGCTACGCCAACCTCGACGCGATTCGCGGCCGTGCCGTGCCCAACGTCACCGACTGGCAGTACCTGAACCTCGACTACGACATCAAGGCACGCATCGATCAGGACCGCTGCATTCAGTGCGGCCTGTGCCATATCGCGTGCGAGGACACCTCGCACCAGGCCATCACTGCCACGCGCGACGGCAAGCGCCACTTCGAGGTGGTCGACGCGAACTGCGTCGGGTGCAATTTATGCATGCATGTCTGCCCGGTCGACCAATGCATCACGATGGAGCGCGTCGACTCGGGCCGCTACGCGAACTGGACCACGCACCCGAACAACCCCGCGCGCGTGGCAGACCCAAAAGCTGCCTGACGCATTGAACCAGAAACGAGCAGAACCGAACCAGACCAACGACAAGTCACGGAGAACCCCAACCATGAGTCAGCCCTTGACCGGCGACGCCAGCGCGCGCCGTGCCGAAAGCGAGTTATACAACGACGACCTCGCGCCAACCGGCGCTGCGCAGCGTACGTGGCACTGGTATCACTTCGCGGCACTGTGGGTGGGCATGGTGATGAACATCGCCTCGTACATGCTCGCAGCCGGGCTCACCGAGCAGGGCATGTCGCCATGGCAGTCGGTGCTCACGGTGCTGCTCGGCAATCTCATCGTGCTGGTGCCGATGCTGCTGATCGGCCACGCGGGCACGAAATACGGCATTCCCTATGCGGTGCTGGTGCGTTCGTCGTTCGGCACCCAGGGCGCGAAACTGCCCGCCATGCTGCGTGCCATCGTGGCGTGCGGCTGGTACGGCATCCAGTCGTGGCTCGGCGGCAGCGCCATCTATACGCTCGCCAATATCCTCACGCACAACGCGCTCGTGGGTGACGCGGTGCCCTTGCTTGGCATCTCGATCGGCCAGGGTGCGTGCTTCCTGCTCTTCTGGGTGCTGCAGCTCTATTTCATCCTGCACGGCACCGATTCGATCCGCTGGCTCGAAAGCTGGTCCGCGCCCATCAAGGTCGTGATGTGCGCGGTGCTCGTGTGGTGGGCCTGTTCGAAGGCGGGCGGCGTGGGTTCGATGCTCTCGCAACCTTCGCAGTTCGCCGCTGGCGGCAAGAAAGCGGGGCTCTTCTGGGCAACGTTCTGGCCGAGTCTCACGGCGATGGTGGGCTTCTGGGCCACACTCGCGCTCAATATTCCCGACTTCACGCGCTTCGCGAAGACGCAAAAGGACCAGTTCGTGGGCCAGGCCATCGGTCTGCCCATTCCGATGGCGCTGCTCTCGGTGGTATCCGTGGTCGTGACCTCGGCAACGGTGGTGATCTACGGCAAGGCGATCTGGGACCCCATCGATCTCACTAGCCGCATGGAGGGCGTAGGCGTGGGCATCGCGCTCGTCATCCTCACGCTGGACACGATGTGCTGCAACCTCGCCGCGAATCTCGTCGGTCCAGCCTACGATTTTTCGAGCCTCTGGCCCAAAGCCATTTCGTACAAGGCCGGTGGGCTCATCACGGCGGGCATCGCCATCCTGATGATGCCGTGGAAGATTCTCGCCACCACGCAGGGCTATATCTTCACCTGGCTCGTCGGCTATTCAGCACTTCTTGGGCCCGTGGCCGGCATTCTCATCGTCGATTATTTCCTCGTTCGCGGCACGCGCCTCGATACGGCCCAGCTCTTCGAAGAGAACGGCGAATACGCCTACTCGAACGGCTGGAATCCGGCTGCCGTGATCGCGCTGCTCGCAGGTGTGCTGCCCAACTTGCCGGGCTTTCTCAACATCGCGTTTCCCGATGCGTTTCCCTCGGTGCCCGACGCGTTCAAGAGCATTTACACCTATGCGTGGTTCGTGGGGCTCGCCATCGCGGCGCTCGTCTACGGCGTGATGATGAAGCTGGGCAAGAGCCGGCGCCCGAGCGTGGCGAGCGCGTGAGCCGTGGCAGCGTGACATCGTTCAACTGAAGGAGACCTGGCATCATGGCGATCCTGATTCGAGGCGGTACCGTCGTCAATGCAGACAAGAGCTGGCGTGCAGACGTGCTTTGCGAAAACGGTGCGATCCAGGCCGTGGGCGAGAAGCTGGAGGCGCCCGTGGGCGCGACCGTGGTCGACGCGGGCGGCCAGTACGTGATGCCGGGCGGCATCGATCCGCACACGCACATGGAGCTGCCGTTCATGGGCACGACGGCGAGCGACGACTTTTACACGGGTACGGCGGCGGGCCTTGCGGGCGGCACGACATCGATCATCGACTTCGTGATTCCGAACCCGAAGCAGCCGCTCATGGACGCGTTTCGCGAGTGGCGCGGCTGGGCAGAAAAGGCCGCCGCCGACTATGGCTTTCACGTGGCCGTGACGTGGTGGGACGACAGCGTGCATCGCGACATGGGCCTGCTCGTGAACGAACACGGCGTGTCGAGCTTCAAGCACTTCATGGCGTACAAGAACGCCATCATGGCCGACGACGAGATTCTCGTGAACAGCTTCGCGCGCTCGCTCGAACTGGGCGCGTTGCCTACCGTGCATGCGGAAAACGGCGAACTGGTATTCCAGCTGCAACGCCAGCTGCTTGCGCGCGGCTTCACAGGGCCGGAAGCGCATCCGCTATCACGGCCGCCCGAGGTCGAAGGCGAGGCGGCCAACCGCGCGATCCGCATTGCGCAGGTGCTGGGCGTGCCGGTGTACATCGTGCACGTCTCGGCGAAAGACGCGCTCGAAGCGATCGCCCGCGCGCGCAGCGAAGGGCAGCGCGTGTTTGGCGAGGTGCTCGCAGGGCATCTGGTGATCGACGAAGCGGTCTATCGCGATCCGGACTGGACGCGCGCCGCCGCCCATGTGATGAGCCCGCCGTTCCGCACGAAGGAGCATCGCGACGCGCTCTGGCGAGGGCTTCAAGGCGGGCTGCTGCACACCACGGCAACCGATCACTGCGTGTTCTGCGCTTCGCAGAAGGCCATGGGCCGCAATGACTTCACAAGGATTCCGAACGGTTGTGGGGGCGTGGAGGATCGCATGGCAGTGTTGTGGGATCAGGGCGTGAACACGGGGCGGCTCACGCCGAACGAGTTCGTGCGTGTGACCTCCACCAACGCTGCGCAGATCTTCAACCTGTACCCGCGCAAAGGCACGGTGGCTGTCGGTGCCGACGCCGACCTCGTCGTGTGGGACCCGCAGGCCACGCGTACGATCTCGGTGAAGACGCATCACCAGAACGTCGACTTCAACGTGTTCGAAGGCATGACGGTGCGCGGTGTACCCACGCATACGGTGTCGCAAGGCGAACTCGTGTGGGCGAATGGCGACCTGCGCGCACGGCGGGGCGCCGGGCGTTATCTGAAGCGGCCCGCGAATCCCGGCTACCTGCAAGCGTCGCGGCTCGCGAAGAGCCTGAAGGAGACCCAACCTGTGCATCGCGAGGGCGACGCGCACCA
>DATBXG010000052.1:0-2357 GCA_036514415.1 Paraburkholderia sp. | reverse complement strand
CACGGCCACGGCACCTGCACGTTCTACGGCACGGCCAACAGCAATCAGATGCTGATGGAAGTGATGGGCCTGCATCTGCCCGGTTCGGCGTTCATTCACCCGCATACGCCGCTGCGCGACGAGCTGACTGCCGCCGCTGCGCGCCGCGTGCTCGAACTGACGGTCGAGCGCGGCAACTACACGCCGATCGGCCACGTGGTCGACGATAAGTCCGTGATCAACGGCATCGTCGCGCTGATGGCCACGGGCGGCTCGACCAATCACACGCTGCACCTCGTGGCGATGGCGCGGGCGGCGGGCATCATCATCGACTGGAACGACTTCGACGTGCTGTCAGACGCCGTGCCGCTGCTCGCGCGCGTCTATCCGAACGGCAAGGCCGACGTGAATCATTTCCACGCGGCGGGCGGCATCGCCTTCCTCGTGCGCGAGCTGCTCGACGGCGGCCTGCTGCACGAAGACGTGAATACCGTCGCGGGTCGCGGCCTGCGCCACTACACCGAGGAGCCGAAGCTCATCGACGGCAAGCTCACCTGGGTGCCGGCCGTGGAGCAGAGCGCCGACACGGCGGTGCTGCGCGCGCTGGCCGAGCCGTTCCAGCCCGATGGCGGCCTGCGCCTGATGCAGGGGCGTCTGGGCCGCGGCGTCATCAAGGTTTCGGCCGTCGCGCCGGAGCGCCGCAAGGTGCGTGCGCCGGCCATCGTGTTCGATTCGCAGGAAGCCGTGCAGGAAGCGTTCGATCGCGGCGAGCTGGAGCGCGATTTCGTGGCCGTCGTGCGCTTCCAGGGCGCGCGCGCCAACGGCATGCCGGAGCTGCACCGCCTCACGCCGCTGCTCGGCGTGCTGCAGGACAAGGGCTTTCACGTTGCGCTCGTCACCGACGGCCGCATGTCGGGTGCCTCGGGCAAGGTGCCCGCCGTCATCCATGTCTCGCCGGAAACGCTGCTGCACGGCCCCATTGGCAAGGTGCGCGACGGCGATACGATCGTGATCGATGCGGTGGAGGGCGTGCTCGACGTCGATGTGGAGGCGGCCGAATGGGAGGCGCGCCCGGTCGCGCAGCCCGCGCACCAGAATCTCAACGAAGTGGGCTTCGGCCGCGAGCTGTTCGGCGTGTTCCGCGCCGCCGCCGCACCGGCCGAACTGGGCGCAACGGTGTTCGGGCCGCTCGTGGGCGAGCAGGCAACGACTGCGCCGGCTGCACCGGTCACGCACGCGGCCAACCCGGCGGCCAACCCCGCGGCGCACGCTGCGAACTGACTCATCATCAAGGAGCCTGAACATGGCAAATAGCACAGTGGCCGACATCGTCCGCCTGGGTCCCGTCATTCCGGTGCTCGCATTCGACACGCCGGAACAGGGCGAGCACGTTTCGCGCGCGCTCCACGCGGGCGGCGTGAAGGTGCTGGAAATCACGCTGCGCACCGCGGCCGGCCTCGAAGCGATCGAGCGCGCCGCGCAGATCGCGCCGGACATCGTCGTGGGCGTGGGCACGATCACGAAGCCCGAGCACTGCGCGCTCGCGAAGAAGGCCGGCGCGCAGTTCGGCGTCTCGCCGGGCCTCACGCGCGAGATTCACCAGGCTTCGCTCGACGCAGGCCTGCCGCTTCTGCCGGGCGTGATGACGCCGACCGACATCATCGTCGCGATGGAACTCGGCTACGAGATCGTGAAGTTCTTCCCGGCGGTGCCGGCGGGCGGCCTGAACATGCTGCAGGCGTTCCACGGCCCGTTCCCGACGCTCAAGTTCTGCCCGACGGGCGGCATCAGCGCCGAATCGGCGCCGACTTTCCTCGCGCTGCCCAACGTGGTGTGCGTGGGCGGTTCGTGGCTCACGCCGAAGGCGGCGCTTGCCGCGCAGAACTGGGACGAGGTCACGCGCCTCGCTCACGCCGCGAGCGAGCTGTCGCGCCCGGTGCGCTGATTGAGCTGATCGAGCTGATCGAGCCCGCGCCGCATGTTGCGGCGCAATGACGACCGGAACGCCGCGCCCCGGCGCAACGAGCCGCGCAAACCGCGCCTTCCAGGCGCGCACCTTGCGCGGCTCGCTCGTCTTTCAGGCACGCCGCACCAAAAGTCGTTATAAGCTCTACAATCGCCGGCCCGGCGACGGCCGGCTCGTTTCGCGTTCCACGTGCGTGCCACGTGTACCGCGGCCGCTGCGCGCAAGCGCGTCGGCGCACAGGCGAAAGAACTTCGAACAACTACCTGGAGAAGAGCCTCATGGGAGTGGCCCACGGCAGCATGCTGCTGATTTACGCGCTCGTCGCGATCGCCGCGCTGATCCTGCTGATCACGCGCTTCAAGGTTTATCCGTTTCTCGTCCTGATCATCGTTTCGCTGCTGCTCGGTCTCGC